>JAAYQJ010000032.1 GCA_012519355.1 Tissierellia bacterium
AGAAGGGACAATGTAGATAGGATTCAATTCAATATTGATAATACTATAAAAAATTACAGATTGGCAGAGGAAATGATAGCAAAAACCGATGACGAAAAAACTAAGAAAGAATTAAGGGAAAAAAATAAAAGAAGGTTAGAATCTCTAGAAGGTATGAGGGAAGAAATAAGGGATGAGGCAATAGCAAAGGAAAACAATTACAAATAAGGAATGGCAAGGCTTTTGGCTTTGCCAACTTTTATGTTTAAAGATTTATTATAAATATTTTCAATAATAAGCATATATATAGGGTTGGGGGGTATATAATAAATTAATGTAAACTTGCACAAGGAGGGGTTCTATGAATTTAGGGACTGTGTCATTACCAATAGCCTTTGGAGCAGGCTTTTTATCCTTCTTTTCACCTTGCCTACTTCCTTTAATACCTGCTTATATTATGTATATAACAGGAGTTAATATGGAAGATGAGTTAGAGAAAAGAAGACTTTCTGCCATAATAAGGACAGGAGGATTTGTTATAGGATTTACAATTATATTTATGATAATGGGTTCGTCTGCAAGTTTCTTAGGAAGGATATTTATCCGGAATAAAGATGTTTTTTCAAAGATTAGCGGTATATTAATTATACTTTTTGGATTAAATATGATGGGAATTATTAAGATGAAGTTTTTATCCTTAGAAAAAAGAGTTACAAATCCTAAGAAAATTACAAATTGGTTTAGCTCTTTATTGATGGGCATGGCCTTTGCTGCAGGCTGGACCCCATGTTTTGGACCTGTATTAGCCTCAATACTAATTTATGCTGGTTCCGCTACTACTATTTCAAAAGGAGTATACTTATTATTTATCTATTCCTTAGGAATGGCCCTGCCCTTTATGCTTACTGCCATCTTTATAAATGTATTTATTAAGTTTTTAAATAAAGCTGAAAGGTTTATTAAATATATGCCTATAATCAGTGGGATTATTTTGGTGGTTTTTGGAATATTGATTTTCTTCGATAAGGTTATAAATATAAGTAGACTTTTATTATAAGGAGGAAGACATGAAAAAATATTATTTATTAGTTATATTTATTTTGCTAATATCAGTGGCCCTTGTAGGATGTAGCTCGGAAGCTAAAAAGGAAAACCTTCAAGCCCAAGATGAAATATCTAAGGAAGACAATATAGTTAGTTCACCTGATGATGCAACTTCAGAGGATTCAATACCTGAAGTAGCCTCAGGAAAAATGGCACCTAATTTTACATTAAAAAATCTAAAGGGTGAAGAAGTTTCCTTAGAAGATTATAGGGGCAAAATAGTATTGTTAAATTTTTGGGCAACATGGTGTAAATACTGCGATATGGAAATGCCAGATTTACAAAAATTAGATGATGAAAATGATGATCTAGTTGTATTAGCCGTAAACGTTCAAGAGGATAAAAAAATAGTAGAAGAATATATAAGTAAAGGTAACTATAAATTTGAAGTATTGCTAGATGAAGAAGGTGAAATTGCCAAAATCTATCTAGTAAATGGCCT
>JAAYQJ010000195.1 GCA_012519355.1 Tissierellia bacterium
AATAGCAATAGAAGAAGGATTAAGATTTGCTATTCGTGAAGGTGGAAGAACAGTAGGAGCAGGAGTTGTTACTAAGATTCTTGGATAATTGAAATCAGAAAGACTAGGTCTTTTGGCCTAGTCTTTTTTCTGGAAAAGAAATTTTCATAAAAAGTATTTTTTGGTATCAATGGGAGATTATATTTAAAGTAAACAGCTATTATATTTATATAATAAAAATTATACTTGACAATAGATTTTTTATTGACATAATTTTTAAATTATGATAGTTTATATTAGTAACGTTGTATATGGTGGGATATTGTGCCCGAACAACTGGCTAACATATATATGCTATTTCGTGGGAGGTGTCTTAAATGAGAGATAGGGTTACATTAGCATGTACAGAATGCAAACAAAGGAATTATATATCATCAAAGAATAAAAAGAATAATACTGAAAGAATTGAACTAAAAAAATACTGCAAATTCTGTAAGACTCATACAACTCATAGAGAAACAAAATAGAAATATAATTAGGTAAGGAAGTGAGTGTTATGACAGCACCAACTGGTACAAAAAAGGGGAAGCTGACCTCATACTTCAGAGGGGTTAGAGCTGAAATGAAAAAAGTTATATGGCCAAGTAAAAAAGAGTTAATTAATTATACAGGAGTAGTATTAGTAATTAGTGGTCTTGTAGCTTTAACTGTATGGATATTAGATTTATTGATTAATGGTGGATTAAGCCTAATTATTTAGTTACAAGAGGGAGGGAAGGGTCTTTGACCCTAAAATATGACTGAAAAAAGTAGAGAAGAAAGGGCTAGAGAAGCAAAGTGGTATGTAGTCCATACTTACTCAGGTCATGAAAACAAGGTTAAGGCAAACCTTGAAAAGCTAGTGGAGAATAGAGGAAATATTGACGATATATTTGAAGTTGCTGTGCCAACGGAAGAATATGTTGACAATAAAAGTGGGAAGAGGAAAGTGAAAGAGAGAAAACTTTTCCCAGGATATGTTCTTGTAAAAATGATAGTCAATGATGAGTCATGGTACTTAGTTAGAAATACAAGAGGTGTGACAGGGTTTGTTGGCCCTGCCTCAAAACCAGTTCCACTAACTGACAGTGAAGTAAGAGCCCTAGGAGTACAAGAGACCCAATTGCCAAGTATAGACTTAAAGGTTAAAGACGTAGTGAAAGTCACTCAAGGCCCATTTGAAAACTTCATGGGTACTGTAGACAGCATAAATATGGAAAAGAGAAAAGTTAAAGTATTCGTTTCTATGTTTGGAAGAGAGACCTTGGTGGAATTGGATTTTGATCAAGTAGAGAAGATTTAGTTTATAAAAGCAAACTCTTGCTTTTTATATATATAAGGTGGGAGGGTTTATCCCGCTAAACCACAAAGCATATGAGGAGGTGGAAGTTCATGGCAAAAAAAGTAATGGCTATAGTAAAATTACAAATACCAGCTGGTAAGGCTACTCCTGCTCCACCTGTAGGAACTGCATTGGGACCTCATGGAGTAAATATTATGCAATTTACTAAGGAGTTTAATGCAAAAACTGCAGATCAAGCAGGTATGATAATACCAGTTGTCCTTACAGTTTATCAAGATAGATCTTTTTCATTCATTACTAAGACCCCTCCAGCCGCAGTGTTAATCAAGAAGGCTGTAGGAATTGAATCAGGTTCTGGTGAACCAAATAAGAACAAAGTAGGTAAGATTTCTCAAGCTAAAATTAGAGAAATTGCAGAATTAAAAATGCCTGACTTAAATGCAGCGACTATAGAAGCAGCAATGAGCATGGTTGCAGGAACTGCTAGAAGTATGGGTATTACAGTAGAAGAATAATAACTAGAAAATAAGTGGGAGGATATTCCGTTATAACCACAAGGAGGTAATAAAAGAAATGCCAAAAAGAGGTAAAAATTATCAAGATAGCTTAAAATTAGTTGATAGAACTAAACTATATGACTTAGATGAAGCTATTGAACTAGTTCAACAAACAGCAAAAGCTAAGTTTGACGAAACTGTTGATTTATCTGTTAGACTTGGAGTAGACCCAAGACATGCTGATCAACAAGTAAGAGGTGCAGTTGTATTACCACATGGTACTGGTAAATCTAAGACTGTACTAGTTATTACAAAAGGTGATAAAATAAAAGAGGCTGAAGAAGCTGGAGCAGAATTCGTTGGTGGAGAAGAATTAGTAGCTAAAATCCAAAACGAAGGCTGGCTAGACTTTGACGTTGTAGTAGCAACACCTGATATGATGGGTGTAGTAGGTAGAATAGGTAGAATCCTTGGACCTAAGGGCTTAATGCCAAACCCAAAATCAGGTACAGTAACTTTTGAAGTTGCTAAGGCTGTAAAAGAAATTAAAGCTGGTAAAGTTGAATACAGAGTTGATAAATCAAGTATAATAAATGTACCAGTTGGAAAGGTTTCCTTTGGATCAGAAAAATTAAAAGAAAACTTACTAACGGTTATGGAAGCCATAATAAAGGCAAAACCAGCTGCAGCTAAAGGAAAATATTTAAGGTCTGTTGCTATATCAAGTACTATGGGACCTGGAATAAAAATTAATGGACAAAAATTAATGGATTAGGTATTGACAAATATATTATTTGTGGTACAATCTTTATGTTAATTAAATAGGCTGCCGTAGACAGTAGGTACCCAAGGGTTTAATTTCCTACCGAGGTAGAGATTTGCTAATTCTAGTTTAGAAATTAGGGTCTCTCTGTGTCTACGGAGAGACCTTTATTTATTGGGAGGTGAATGCGGTGAATGAAAGAACCCTTCAGGCTAAACAAGAGAACATAGAGGAAATTAAAGAAAAAATTGATAAGGCTCAAGCCATTGTTTTGGTTGACTATAGAGGTTTAAATGTTGAACAGTTAACTGAACTTAGAAGTAAATACAGAAGTGCTGGTGTTGAGTACAAAGTTTACAAAAACACCATGATGAGATTCGCATTTAAGGATGCTGGATTCGAAGAATTCAATGAATTTTTGAAGGGCCCAAGTGCAGTTGCATTTGGATATGACGATCCAGTGCAAGCAGCTAAGATTACAAGTGAATTTGCTAAAGAGCACAAAAACTTAGAAATCAAAGCTGGTATTGTAGATGGTAAAATCATCGATATAGCAGGTGTTAATGCATTAGCTGAATTGCCATCAAGAGAAGTTCTTATTGCTCAAACTCTTGGCGGATTCAATGCACCTATACAAGGATTTGCAAATGTACTACAAGGTACAATTAGAGGCCTTGCAGTAGTACTAAATGCAATTAAGGAAAAACAAGAAGCTTAATAAAAAAGAAAATTATGGAGGGATTTATAAATGGCAAGTGAAAAAGTATTAAATTTAATTGAAGAGGTAAAGAATTTAACAGTTTTAGAATTATCAGAATTAGTTAAAGCATTAGAAGAAGAATTCGGAGTATCAGCAGCAGCTCCAATGGCAGTTGCAGCAGCTCCAGTAGCAGGTGGAGCAGCAGCTCCAGCAGCTGAAGAAAAATCAGAATTTGATGTTGTTTTAGCTTCAGCAGGAAACGAAAAAATTAAAGTAATCAAAGTAGTTAGAGAAATAACTGGCTTAGGATTAAAAGAAGCTAAAGAATTAGTAGACAATGCTCCAAAAGCAATTAAAGAAGGAGCTTCAAAAGAAGAAGCTGACGAAATCAAAGCTAAATTAGAAGAAGTTGGA
>JAAYQJ010000196.1 GCA_012519355.1 Tissierellia bacterium
AAGGATATAATATTTCTGGATCCGATTCAAAGGATAGTTTAATCATTGAAAGATTAAGAAAACTTGGTGCCAAAATATACATAGGACATGATGATAAAAATTTGCAAGATATTGACTTGGTAATTTATACCGATGCTATTTCTAAGGATAATGTAGAATATGTAAAGGCGACTTCCTTAAATATACCAGTTATTGACAGGGCTACTTTTTTAGGTGCCTTGATGAAAAATTATGATAATTCTATAGCAGTTTCTGGCACCCATGGAAAAACAACTACCACAAGTATGCTATCTACTATTTTAAACCATTCAAAAATAAACCCCACTATTCTCCTAGGAGGAGAACTAGATGAAATAGGCGGAAATGTAAAACTAGGTTCTAAAGAATTAATCCTTACTGAAGCCTGCGAATATAAGGGCAATATTTTAAAATACTTCCCCACAATGGCAATTATTTTAAATATTGATGAAGATCATTTAGATTATTTTAAAAGCATAGAGCATATTCAGGATACCTTTGTCCAATATGCAAAAAATTTAGATGAAAATGGATGCCTAGTTATAAATAGTGATGATGATGGGGCAGAAATGGTAATTGAGAATACAAAGGCAAAGGTATATACCTTTGGCATCCACAGTGACTGTGATTACAAGGCAGAGGATATAAGCTTTTCTAAGGAAGGCTACCCTACCTATAACTTAAAAATAAAGAGTGGTAAAACCTATATAGTGAACTTAAGTGTCATGGGTATTCACAATGTTTATAATTCCTTGGCAAGTATTGCTGCTGCCCATATTTATGGAGTAGCTATAGAAGATATACTAGAAAGAATTACCCTATATACAGGTGTCCACAGGAGGCTGGAACTTAAAGGTTATTATAATGGAGCAAAAATAATAGATGATTATGCCCACCATCCAACTGAAATAAAGGCTACATTAAATGCTCTAAGGAATTCTACTAATGGAAATATCTATTGTGTATTCCAACCCCATACCTATACTAGGACTAAACTTTTACTTAATAGTTTTGCCGAATCCTTCGGTGCAGCAGATAAGATCATAATTACAGATATTTATGCTGCAAGGGAAAAGGATAATGGACTTATACATTCTAAGGATTTAGTAAATGCAATCTTCGATAGGGGATTTGACGCCATATACCTTGGTAGTTTCGGCGAAGTAGAAAGCTATTTGGTTAATAATGTTAAGGAAGATGATGTTATACTAACTATGGGAGCAGGTAATGTATATATGATTGGAGACTCCATTATGGAGCAAAATGGAGAGGAAGGAAAGAACGAAAAGGCAGCAGTTTAATAAACTCAGACAATAATAGTATTAGGGCGACTTAGTCGCCCTTTTTTACATTGTATATTTCTTCTAAGACCTTTCTTATTTCATTTTTATTATAAATATAATAGGATAATACCTTCTTACCTATCCTTTTAAACTCTGCTTTTCCAGGCAAAATCTTCATTTCAACATCATCACTGGTCATGCCTAGGGCTTTTCTTCCATAGGAGATTGTTGTCAATAGGTTCATATCGGTCTTTACATGGTTAAAACCCTTTGTAACCGTTGTTATTAAGTTTTCTGATGCCTTACCTATAAAGGATTTTAAAAACTCCTGCTGAGCCTTTATTCTGCCTAAATCCCCATCTGCATAGCCACCCTTGTTGTTATTCCCCTTCCTATATCTTAAAAATTCTAAGGAAGTCTTCCCATTTAGGATTTGGTTACCAGGTGGTATATCAATATTTAAAGGCGGTTTACTATATGGATCTTTGTATTTCATATGAAAGGGTACATTTATTTCCACTCCACCTAAGGCATCTACTATCTTTTCTACACCTTCATAATTTAATGTTACTATATGATGTATTGGCACATTATCTAATATATGTGATACTGCCTTCTTTAGTCCCAATGCCCCATGGTCTTCGTAGATGCTATTGATTTTTCTCTGTTCTGCAGCATTGTATCCCTTCCTATGGATATAGGTATCCCTTGGTATGTTGATTAAATTTACCTTCTTGCTATCTGGGCAGAAGGAGGCAAAGATAATAGTATCAGTTCTAACATCGTCTAGGCCCATAATTAGGAAATTTATCCTATTGCTTTTTTCCATAGCCTCCTCTAAATTAGGAAAGCTTTTAGGTTCCTTTGGCTTGCTTTCTAATTTAGCTAGTATGGTATCTTTTAAATCCTTTTTCTCTTCTTCCCTACTTTCAACAATATTATTCTCAAGACTTAAACTTCTCTCCTTAAGATAAGAATAGGAGCCTATTGAAAATGATAAGATAAAAAATAAAAATGATACAAAAAAAACCTTAATGAAAGTCTTCATAAAATCCACCCTTCAAAATAAGTCTCCTTTATATTGTTACCAAAGAGAAGAATTTTATAGTGGGGAATGAAAAAAAGCCTTCAGATTTTTCTGAAGGCTATATTTTAATACTCAAAGAATCCTTTTTTAGTTTTTCTTCCTAATAATCCACCTCTAACCATTTTTCTTAAAAGTGGATGAGGTCTATATTTTGAATCACCAAATTCTTCATATAATACTTCCATAATCGCTAAGCAAACGTCTAAACCAACTAAGTCAGCTAAGGCTAAAGGTCCTATTGGATGATTTGCACCAAGCTTCATGGCCAAGTCTATATCTTCTGCTGAAGCTATACCATCAGCTAATATGCCAACAGCTTCATTTATCATAGGAATAAGAATTCTATTAACTACAAATCCTGGAGCTTCTTCTACTTCTACAGGTTCCTTTCCAAGACCCTTAGATGTTTCAATTATTGTATTTTTAGTTTCTTCTGAAGTGGCAATACCTTTTATAATTTCTACTAATTTCATAACTGGCACTGGATTGAAGAAATGCATTCCGATTACCTTATCTGGTCTATTGGTGGCATTTGCTATTTCTGTAATAGATAAGGAAGAAGTATTGGTAGCAAGGATAGCATCTTCTTTACATATTTCATCTAATTTAGCAAATATCTCTTTTTTAAGGTCCATGTCTTCTGATATGGCTTCTATTATTAAATCACAATCCTTTAAATCATCATAGGAAGTAGTAATGGAGATATTGTTTAAGGTATTTTCCATATCTTCTTTTGTGATTCTTTCTTTTTCTACAAGCCTATTTAATCCCTTTTCAATAGATCTTACACTAGCCCTTGGATCCTTATCATCAATTGACCTTACCCACATAGTTACTTCATAGTCTTTTTGTGCAAAAATTTGCACTATACCACAAGCCATGGTCCCTCTACCTAATATACCAATTTTTTTCATAATTGCACCTCCAGATTATTTTAATTTATAATTAGGCTGGCGTTTTTCTAAAAAAGCCAACATGCCTTCCTTTTGATCTTCCGTTGCAAAACATAGGCCAAATAAGTCCTTTTCTATGACCATACCAGTTTCTATGTCAGTTTCAATTCCCCTATTAATTGCTGTCTTAGCATATCTCACTGCAAGTTGAGATTTTTGAACTATTTTATTAGCCATTTCAAAAGCCTCATTCATCAACTCTTCACCTTGTACAAGCTTATTTACCAAACCTATCCTAAGGGCTTCATTTCCATCAATAATGTCACAGGTAAAAATAAGTTCCTTGGCCTTTCCAAGCCCAACTAACCTAGCTAATCTTTGAGTCCCAGCAAATCCAGGAGTAATACCTAGGCCCACTTCAGGCTGACCAAACTTTGCTTTTTCAGAAGCTATCCTAATATCGCAGCACATAGATAGTTCACACCCGCCACCTAAAGCAAAGCCATTTACGGCAGCTATTACAGGTTTCTCCATTAATTCAATTTTTCTAAATATCTTCATACCCTTTTCTGCAAATTCCCTAGCTTCAATGGAATTCATATCCTTCATTTCCTTTATGTCTGCTCCTGCTACAAAGGCCCTACCTTCCCCTGTTAAGATTAGTACATATATCTCATTATCTTTCTCAACCATATCTATGGCCTTATCCAATTCCTCTAGAACATCAGAGTTCAAGGCATTTAAAGCCTCCGGCCTATTGATGCTTAAAACCCCTATATTATTGTCTTTTTTCAGCAGTAGATTTTTAAATTCCATACAACAGCTCCCCCTTTCCTTTATTAAAATGATTTGTTAATATTATATCAATCTTTTGGTAAAAAGACAATTACTTAAAAAATATTATAGCATTAATTATACTAATAGGGTAGTGGCATAAAAAAACTGAATAGTTTTCACTATTCAGTTCAGTTAATTACTTCCATCAACACCATGGCAAAATCGTCCTGTTGGTCTCCCCAACTGTAATCTATAATCTTATTTTCAATCTCATTTAAGATATTTCCCTTATGATTTTCTATTAATTCAATGACACTTTCTATACCAAATTCTTTGCCATCTTTATCCTTAGCCTCAGTTATCCCGTCAGTATAGAATAAGATTTTATCATTTTTCTCCAATCTTATTACCTTTTCATTATAGGACATTTCATTGAAAAGGAGAGCAATTGGATATCCTTTTATCTCCAACATCTCCATATTATCGTCATTATACTTAATAGGTATACAATTATGTCCTGCATTGGCAAACCTAAATTCATAGGTCCTAGTATCGAATACTCCATAAAATATTGTGAAATATTTATCTACTTCTAGGTCCAATTTCATAAACCTTTTATATAATTCAGCTAAGGCTTCAGCAGGGTTAAGTATATCTTCGATGATTGATCTCATAGTCTGCCTTATAAACATGGTCATCATAGCAGCTGCAACTCCATGACCAGAAACATCTGATATATATATACCTATATGGTTTTCATCTATATGAAAAACATCAAAGATATCACCGCTTAACATTTCAGAAGGCTTATATATATAATCTATTAGAAGATTGTCAATAACACCTTTAGTAGGTAATATTTTTTCTTGAATACGCTTTGCAAAGCCTAAATCTTTGCTCATCTTTTTATTCTTCTCTATTAATTCTAACTCCAGCTTCCTTTCCCTAGTAACATCCCTAAAGACTTCCACTGCAGCAAAGATTTCTCCATCAGAATTAGAAACTGGTGAAGATTTAACAGAAAAATATCTCCCATTTATGATTTCTTCCTTTTGTACTATCTCTCCAGTACTAATACTTCTATCTGTAATACAGAAACCACAGGGTTTTGTTTTTCTATTGGCTCTATAACATTTCATGCCTACAATATTATTTCCCAGGGCTTCCTTCATGGTTTTATTGGCATATATAATAGTTCCATCTATATCCACTACTCTAACCCAATCAGCCATACCTTCTAGGACATGATAGTTCAGCATACCATATTCTTCTATTCTCTTTTGAATTTGTTTCATATTCTTTTTACTTAGCATGCCTTATCACCCAAATCTAAATAATAAACAAACTAATATAGGCTATAATCTATTTTATAATATTTGATGGACAATATCTATACATATTTTAATACTGTAACCAATTTTTAATATTTAGCCCTCATAATGATTCTCTTACTTGAGAATACTTGATATTTTACTACAACTTAATAAGATAAGTGTATTTAGTTTTTCTCATTCACTTCCTTATCCAGGGTAATTAATATCTTACGTTGACTTCCCTTTCTTCAGAATATCTAGCAAGGGCATATAAGCAATCTGATAGCCTATTAATATACTTAATCACCAATGGATTTATTTCTACTTCTCGTGATAGTGTAATTATCCTTCTTTCTGCCCTTCTACAGATGGTCCTAGCCACATGAAGATAGGCAGATTTTTTACCTGAACCTGGCACAATGAATCCACTTACACCCTGTAATTTCCCCATATATAGGTCTACGATTTTTTCTAATTCTTCAATATCCTTTTCTACTATATGATACTTTACCTTAGTAGGGTCCTCCGTTGCTAAATATGCACCTACAGTAAAGAGTTTGTTTTGTATATTTTCAATTAAATTATACATTTCATCATCTTCAACATAGTTTTTAGCAAGACCCATAAAGGAATTTAGCTCATCAACTGTTCCATAGCTTTCTACTCTAATATCGTCCTTTAAAACCCTTTTGTTGTCAAAAAGACTTGTGGTACCCTTATCCCCAGTTTTAGTATAAATTTTCATATTCATCCCCCCAAAATAATATTTAGTGAATAACTAATACTGAATAAACTCTTCCTTCTTCACCATTAACTATTCACTGGTTTTTTCGGCCCATAATACTGATAATAGTCTACCTTAATCCTTCCATTATATAGCTTACGCTTTTTATTTGCTTTTTTCCCATAATGTTTTTCAAAATTCTCATCAGAAGTAATAACATAAACTGACCAGGTATCCAGTTCTTTAAACTTAATACCTAAATCCTTATATAACAATTCCACCTCTTTTTTTTCACCAATTCTTTCACCATAAGGTGGATTAGTTATAACTACTCCATAATCATTTTTTAAATCTACATCACGAAAATCCTTAATGAAGAATGTGATATCCTCTTCCAATCCAAAATTTGCTGTATTATCCCTAGCTCGAAGGATGGCCTTCCTATCAATATCACATCCTAATATATGAAGCTTGGTCTTATTGTCTATGGATTTTAATGCTTCTCTCCTTGCCTCTGTCCAGTATTCTTTTTTAATTCTAGGCCACATTTCAGAATCAAAAGACCTATCTATACCAGGAGCTATGTTTTTACCTATCATGGCTGCTTCTATTGCTATTGTACCAGAACCGCAGAAAGGGTCAAAGAGTACCCTATCCTTATTCCAGAAGCTCAATAATACCATTGCAGCAGCTAGGGTCTCCTTTATTGGTGCTTCTCCCTGCCTATCCCTATAGCCTCTCTTGTGTAGACCTTCTCCTGAAGTATCTATTGTTATAGTGGCAATATCCTTAAGTAAAGCCACCTCAATCCTATATCTAGGTCCAGTTTTATCAAACCAGCTTACATCATATTTAGTTTTTAATTTTTCCACTACTGCCTTTTCTACTATCCTTTGGCAATCAGATATACTAAATAGCTTTGAATCCTTACTCTTTCCCTCTACAATAAAATTCCCATCCTCAGGTATCCACTCATCCCAAGGTAAAGCCTTTGTTTTTTCAAACAATTCATCAAAAGTTAAGGCCTCAAACTCCCCCATCTTTAGGAGGACCCTATCGGCTGTTCTTAACCATATATTCGTCCTTGCTATATCCTTTTCACTTCCTCTGAAAGTGACTTTCCCGTTTTCAACCATTAAATCTATATATCCTAAGTTCATCAATTCCCTTTTCACCACTGCCTCTAATCCAAAGGTGGCAGTTGCAATTAATTCTAAATTCGACATTTTCTCACCTCTATATTGAACTAACTCTATTATACTCCATATCTTCTTTATTTAGTTAATAAAAATGATTTTTTTTAATATATTTGGGTATAACTCTTATTAGGTAAATATAAACTATCATATAAATATTGGAGGGGTATAAATGAAATTATTAAGCAGTCTTTATCAAAGTGGAGATTGGAAGGGAGAAAAGCATGTTCCTGTAATTCATGCTCCAGAGAAAGTTAAACTAGGAGATTTAGTAGAAGTTCAAGTAATGGTTGGGGAGGAAATAGCACATCCAAATACTTTTGAACATTATATTTCATGGATAAAAGTATATTATCAACCAGAAGGACATAAGTTCCCAATAGAAGTTGGAAGCTTCAATTTCACAGCCCATGGCGAATCAGAACTATTTACTGAACCAAGAGTTACTATTAGATTTAAACCATCAAAATGCGGTACAATTTATGCAGAGTCCTACTGCAACATCCACGGCTTGTGGGAAAACAGCCAAGAACTAACAGTAGAATAATTTGTTTACTTATAAAGGCTCAGAGAAAAACTCTGAGCTTTTCACTCTTTAGTATTGACAATATTTTTTTCTTATATTAATATAAAATGTAATAAATCAATAGATAACTATGAAGGATTACAGTAGCTGATCTAAGGTTAAATCACAGAGAATAGGCCAGGGGTGAGAGGTCTATAACCTAAATTAGTGAATTACAAATCTGGAGTTTATTCGTTCCTATGCGTTAAATGGTTAGAGGCTTTATGCAAATTAAGGTGGTACCACGGGTTTTTCTCGTCCTTTAGATGAGAAAAACCCTTTTTAATTATAGGATAAGATTTACCATAATCTCAAAAATGAAAATTCAATAGGAGGGATATTATGAGCAATGTATTTGATATTTTGCAAGAAAGAGGATATATAGACCAAGTAACTTATGAAGAAGAATTAAGAGAATTACTTGGTAGTGAATCCGTTCCTTTTTATATTGGCTTTGACTCTACAGCAGATAGTTTGACTCTAGGACATTTCCTACAAATTATGGTAATGATGCATATGCAACAGCATGGTCATGTACCTATAGCCCTTATAGGTGGAGGTACTACTATGATTGGTGACCCATCAGGTAAAGCTGATATGAGAAAGGTAATGACCAAGGAAACCATTGATTACAACGCCAACCGGTTTAAAGATCAATTATCAAGATTCCTAGACTTTAGTGACAGTAAGGCCATCATGGTAAATAATGCTGATTGGCTACTTGATTTAAATTTTGTTGAATTTATGCGAGAAATAGGAGTTCATTTTTCTGTAAATAGGATGCTGACCTTTGATTGTTATAAAAACAGAATGGAAAAGGGTTTAACATTCTTTGAATTTGGATATATGCTGATGCAATCCTACGATTTCCTACACCTATATAGGAACTATGGATGCAAGCTTCAACTAGGTGGCAGTGACCAATGGTCCAACATACTAGGTGGCTATGAATTAATTAGGAAATTAGAGCAAGACAAAGTATATGCCATGACCTTTAAACTCTTGACTACAGCTGCAGGTACAAAAATGGGTAAAACCGAGGCTGGTACCATCTGGCTAGATCCAGAGAAAACACCACCTTATGAACTATATCAATATCTTAGAAATACTGACGATAGAGATGTGGAGAAATTCTTAAGTTTACTAACCTTCTTACCAATGGAAGAAGTAAAAAGACTTGGTTCCCTAGAAGGAGCAGAAATCAACAAGGCAAAGGAAGTCTTAGCCTTTGAAGTAACTAAGATGATCCACGGTGAAGAAGAAGCTGCAAAGGCCCAAAAAGCGGCTAAAGCCCTATTCTATGGTGGTGCAGAAGAAGGGTCTATACCTTTCACAGAAATGTATAGGTCCGTGTTTGAGGAAGGTATTGGTATACTAGACCTATTAAGAGAAGTAGGACTTACTAAGTCAAATAGTGAAGGTAGAAGGCTAATCGAGCAAGGTGGTATTAGTATAGACGATGTAAAAGTCCAAACCATCGATAAAAAGGTAACTATAGATGAATTTAAGGATGGAAAGATAATGATTAAGAAGGGTAAAAAAGTATACCACCAAGTTAGGATATAGTTCAATACTTATCCTTAATAATAATAACTTCCAGTAAATATTACTGGAAGTTATTATTTTCTTAATAT
>JAAYQJ010000197.1 GCA_012519355.1 Tissierellia bacterium
AATTTATAGGCACTTACTACAGTTACATTATTTACTCCTAAAGATTTAGCAAGGGATCTAATAGAAGGAAGCTTGTCTTTTTCAAGTTGATTTTCTTCTATTAGTATTTTAAACTGTTCGTAAAGTTGAATATATAAAGGTGTATCACTTTCCTTATTCAAAATAATATTTTCCATTTATATCCTCCTCAAATTGTATGGATACATTTATTATAACATATTCAAATGAGAATAATCAAAGAAATCATAAGCCTATTCTAGGAATAAGTATAATTGTGTTAAAGTATTAAGTATTAATAAGAATGAAATAACTCCAGTAGAATTAGGTATTTTCTAATCCTACTGGAGTTATTATTCTCTTACTCAATAACTACTTCAACCTTAGTGCCGTCTTCACTATCTACGTCTACAATCTTTCCAGTTGCACCGGATTTTATAGCTGCATATATTTCTTCCATATCTTCTTCCGTTAGGCCAGCAGCTTTAACTTCGGGGGAAAATTTACCGGCTAATTTAACACCTAAGTTAATCAGTGATAGGGGTAAAGTAACATTAACCTTAGTATTATCTTCTGGATCGAATACCCTTACCTTAAACCATTTAGCTTTATTGTCTGAGTGAGCCAAAGCTTCTGATGCAACAGTAGTATCTTCTAAAGCTTCAAGAAGTTTGACACCTTCTTCTGCTGAAATCTTTCCCTCTTTCACCATGTTTAAAATTTGAAGTTTTTCTGTTGACATAAAATCACTCCTCATATATTTTTATTGAACCATTTGATGTAGAGGCTGCAAACCTTAGATGATCCTCATTTTCATCATAATTAGGACTATGGGCTATTATCTTCTTTTGACCAAGGTTGACTTGTTTATTTACCTTGTACACAAGGTCTGGAATTTCTAAATTTATACTTCCCATAGATGTTTCTAAATCAAAGTAAAGGGGCCTACCCATTTCGTAGATCCTAGAATCAATTGTTCCGTTAGATGTTATAATTTTTACTTCCCTAAGCCTATTAAGGTCTAGGTCCTCACAAACTACTTTTCCATTAGATGTGATTAGGTTAATGATATCACAACTAATATCTTCAGCATCTATTGATGCATTGGAGGTTTTACATGTTATTTTATCAGCGACAATATCATTAATGCCTATTTTAGCATTTGCAGTTCTTGCTTCTATTTCAGTACAAGAAATATCATTTAAATAGATACCTGAATTGGTAGTAGATGCCTTGATAGTTTTTGTGTTAGTACCCCTACATTCTATACGACTATTTTTAGTTGTTAAATCAACTTCCCTCCCATTTATATCTGAAAGCTCAATAGGTGAATTAGAAGTTGAACAAATTAGTGTATTTACATTAAGTTCTTTAATATTTATTTTTCCATTTGTAGTATTTAATAGGATTTCATTGTATTGTTTATTAGGTAGGGATACATCTAATCTTACTGAAATATTGCTATTATACTTTGGACTAAAGACTACTTTTCCATCCCCAGCAGAAAAATTGAAGAAGTTTTCATTATCTAAGGGTATACCTTTTTTATATTGACATACTGCCTTTATTTTTAATTTATCTCCCTCAATAGGTTTTAGTTTTATGCTTCCGTTAACTCCACTTAGGTCAAGACTGGGATTTTCGTGACTTAAATCATACTCTATATCCTTAGAAATACTTTCATAATTGGTTTTAAATCCAATGGATTGGGTTACATCCCTTAGACTGCTAAAGACACTAGAAAGGGCATTTCCTATATCAGAACCAATATCTCCTAAAGTATCAAATATCAAAGGACTAGAGCTTGTTTTCTTTTGAGAATTTTCATTTTCAGCTTCGCTATTTTGGCTAAAACCATTTGCCATATCAATATCCTCTAAGGCTTCCAATAATTTTATTGCTTCTTCTGATGTTATCTTACCTTCTTCTAGCATGGTCAAAATCATCATTTTTTCTTCTTTCATTAGCTTTTACCTCCTACTCCTCACCTTGAAGAAGCTTTAAAGCCTCTTCAGATGTTATTTCACCATCATTTAATTTCTTTAAAACTTCCTTCTTGTTAACAGTAGGTGCAGTGTATTTAGGACTGTATCCTAAGGCCTCTATGACATTTTCAAGTCTACCACGAACAGTAGGATAGGATATACCTAATTCCTTTTCGATTTCCTTTATATTACCTCTACTTTTTATAAATACTTCAACAAAGTTTTTTTGTTCTTCTGTTAGTTTACAAAATTTACAAAGTTTAAAATTTCCTTCTATATGTGTATGGCATTTATGACAACTAAGTTTTGTAACATATAATTCTTCGCCACATACAGGACATTTACCCAATACTTCTCTTTTCATATTTTCACCTTCCTTATCTAGAGTATAGAAACTTTTACTTCAGTCCCATCACCACTTGAAATATCCACTAAATCAAATTGACCATTAGACCTTAAAATATCAAATACTTCCTTTATAGATTTATAATCTAATTCCTTTAGGACAGCTCTTGCTTCCTCATCTAAGTCATCAACATATTTTAATAAAAATGGTTTGAAGGTAAATGCAAGACTACACATGGAAGTAATTAGCCAAAAAGGTATGCTAGGTAATCTTAAATTAAGGTCTTTATCCTTATCGATAACTTTTATCTTTATTCTCCTGGCCATAAAAACACCCCTTAAGCATATATCATTTTCTCTTAATAATATATTAGTATTAAATTTTAAATAAGTCAACAAAAAAACTTAAAATAATTAATTAAATTATTAAATATATTAAGGGATGACCTTAAAAACAATAAAAGATATGATAAAAACATATAAAAATATACT
>JAAYQJ010000198.1 GCA_012519355.1 Tissierellia bacterium
CATAGCAAGACCCGATAAGCACATTGCTAGACCTACACTTAAATTAGCCTTATATTCTAGCTTGTTTTTCTCTTCTCCTGTATAGCCTGCATTTCTCTGTAATATACGAAATACTATGTAGGATACAATTATGGATAACAATTCTGCAGTACGACGTATAAAATCAGCAATTTGTGTAGCTGATCGACCATATAATAAAGCAATACCTAATACTATGGGTCCTGGTGAACTCATAAGGACTGAAGCAAGTAATGTTTTTTGACCTGATTTTGCTTTCAAGAAATCACACTCCTAGGAAAAACATGAATATAATCATACAAGAGGCAGCTGCTAAAGGGCAGGTTAAAGTATCCATACCATTCCTTGTATAAAGTTCTACTAGAGCAGAAACTCCACCAGTAACCAATGCGATTGGTAAAAAAGCTTGCTGGTTCACTGGACTATAGATAAACAAAACAATTAAAACAGTAATAAAGGATGTTACAAACATAGCTATAGTTCCTTCCAAGCTTTTGCGACCTTCAACAAACCTTCCTTCAATGAAATGCCTTCCAAATCGTTTTCCAACTAAGGCTGCTGCAGCATCCCCTACTCCCCATGCAAGAACTGAAGCTATGACCAAATACTTCTGTCCCAATATGCCCCAGCAAATCCAAATTAGAAAAGCAAACATGGTGAATACAACTATTAAGCTCTTCTTTATTTCTCCTTTTTTCCGCTCTATAAGGAGGTCTGAATAGTCTAATAAGCTTTCTCCATAATTTAGAACTGGATATACCATGACCATAAAGACTATTGCAGATATTTTAGATATCCACCAGCTATTAAAGGCATAAACAAATATAAATATTGAACCTAAAAGTATGAAGTGTAAGATTTTCCTAAATACTTCCTTTGGCATATGAAGAAAATTTCTAAGTATTAGGGCAGTAGATGCACAAACTAAAAAATAAACTATTAGAATGGCATAACCCTTTAAGAAGTCAACAACCATATTTATCCCCCGTTTATGGAATATATTATTTCAATTATATTATATTGGGTTAGTTAGGAAAAGATTTATTTGTAATATTGCTAATAAAAAGGCGATGAAGCTAATTGCTTCATCGCCAGTGTATAATTTTTACGTCTAACTAGATGATAATTTATTTTAATCTCTCTGTAGTAAATTCTAAGTTTAAGAAAAAGTCTTGTCTTTCATCATGATTTTCAATATCTTCAAATCCCAAGTGGTAAACTGTAGGGTTAGTATCAGATTTTACGGTTAAAAGCTTATATTTAGTATCATAGACACAAATATACCTAGTATAAGTATTGTAATTATACTTTTTATTCCTAACAAACCCATTTGGCATAGCCATTGCAGATAATATATTATATGCATGGGATAGGGCTTCTTTGTGCTCCTTTGATCTTACATTCATTTTAGTTAAATAAAAGGCCTTGATAAATCTTGAAGCTGGGTCGTAACCACCTGGTAAATTCTTAGCTGAGTTAAAATCTTCAAGATTATTTATATCCATAGTTTTTTTTAATCTTCTAATATGGGACTCAAAACCTGGAGAATTAGTCATTACATCATATGGATTTTCATAATAAACTAACTCCTTCCCCTTAGGTTCTACAACTACACATCTTTTGGTTGGGTCTGCAAACATATAATGAAAATCTGGACATATTACATTTTCGCCCTTACTATCCCTAGTGGATATGTGGATATTGGGTAAGTCCTCGATTAATTCATCCACATTTTTGTACTTTGTAAGTGCATAGTTTAAATAATATAGGCTAGAAATATTAACTTTTTCAGAATTAATCTTATTTGAATAAAGGTTAAATCCTGTAAACTCATTGGTAATACCTATTAAACCATGTTCGTTAACTCCATCTTTCAGTGGACTTCGGTTTTCAAAACATAGGCCCAAGGCTTTATATTTTGTATATAGGGGTTCTCCTATTAAATCATTGGAATAATGATAATTTCTCGGTAAATAGATTACATTATATTTTAAAGGTACTTCATAATCCATAGTCCTTCCAACGACGCAACCATCATCATAATTAATTTTTATGCCTGTACACATATAATCCCTCTCATCTTTTATCATTTAGTTTGTCTTTTATTATTATAACATATTCCTATAAATATAAGTTCATATGCCCATATAAAGTCAGTATGTTATAATATGTTTATGGAAAATATATTATAGATTTTCACTACTATTGTAAGGTGGTTTTATGAAAAAAGCTAGTAACTATGAAATGTTATACAGGAAAAATCCCACAACAGGCCGGATTATTATTGATGTTGCCCTTGAAGATTATCTTGACTTTTTCCATGAGTGGGATAATTCCGCTTTTAAAAAGCGAGATATAAATACAGATTTGGCAGATTTCCTTGATTTATGTTCAGAAGATATACCCTTACGAAAAAAACTGGAAATCGTATTCTCTGTAAAGGCTAGTGAAATCAGTAGGGAAAAGGAGGAACTCATCTCCATAAGTTATCATAACTATTATAATTCTCTCATACGGCTAGAGAAACGAAAAACAAAAAGATATTTTAAGCTTTCAGTAATTTTACTATTAATAGCCATTTTACTATTATTCTCCTATGGCTTATTAATAAATAGGGAAAACACTATCATTTCTAAAGTTTTTCTGGAAAGCCTATTGATTGGAGGATGGGTCTTTACATGGGAAGCTATCCACCTACTCTTTATAGACACCATAGAACCTTACCGTAGATACCGTGAAATAAAAAGGTTTTTAGAGGCAGAAATTAGTTTTAAATATTAATAATATAAAAGAGGTGGTATTCTAAAAAATACAACCTCTTTTATGTATAAAGATCTTAAAAAAATCCAATAAAGTTACTTGAATAATTTTATTACCCCTGTACTATTCAAATGTCTTAGTAGGGATAGGATAATTGGGAATCCAAATAAACCTACTACTCCTAAAAGCTTAGCCCCAACAAACATACTCATCAAGGTTATAACAGGGTGAAGGCCAAGTTGGCCACCAACAATTTTAGGTTCCAAAATATTTCTCATAACAGTAACAAAGATATATATAAGTAGCAATCCTAGACCTGTCTTAAAGTCTCTTTGGATAAAGGTCATTAAGGTCCAGGGAATCATTATTCCACCAGTTCCTAATACAGGCAGGATATCAAATATGGCAATCAAAAATGCAATCAATATGGCATTAGGTATACCTATGATTGAAAGCCCTATTGATAGCTCAATAAAAGTAATTAACATAATCAAACCATAAGACCTGATTACTACAGAAAGGGTATTTACCATATATCCCTTTATTTTATCTATAATTTCATTTCCTTTTTCTGAGAATTGCCTTTTTACAAATGAAGTTAATGAATCAAAATCAATAGCAATAAAGAATG
>JAAYQJ010000199.1 GCA_012519355.1 Tissierellia bacterium
CCAAACTGCCTTTACTATTTTAGAATTAATAGAAAAACATAGGTTTAGAAAGGATAACGCAGAGTCCTATGGTAAGGAATATGACCTATTATTTGAAGCAGACCTACTAATTATTGATGACTTAGGGACAGAAGTTGCCAACACCTTTACCAATGCAGAAATCTTCAATATAGTGAATACTAGAATATTGGCAGGTAAGAAGACAATTATATCTACAAATTTAACACCTAAGGAAATATCTGAAATCTATACAGATAGGGTATTTTCTAGGATCTTAGATAAGTTTATACCTTTAAAATTCTATGGAGAAGACCTAAGATTTGAAAAGTAGTTGGAAAGGAAAGTTATTATGGATGGAAATGAAAGAAGGAATAAAATACTCAATATCCTTGAAAGGGCCCAAGAGCCTACAAAGGGAACTGATTTAGCTGAAAGCTTTAATGTAAGTAGACAAGTAATAGTACAAGATATTGCCCTATTAAGGGCCAAGGGGAAAAATATACTGGCCACCCCTAGGGGTTATGTATTGCCTAAGGGTTATGAAAAGGAAAGACTAATAAAAACCATAGTCTGTGCCCACCATAACAATGATGAATTGGAGGAAGAGTTAAGAATAATAGTAGATTTAGGGGGAAAGATAATAGATGTAATTGTAGACCACCCCCTATATGGAGAAATAAGGTCTCAGCTGCAAATAGGCTCTAGGTACGATTTAAAATTATTTATGGGTGAGTTCAAAAAAACCAAGGCAGAGCCCTTGTCCTCCTTAACAGGAGGAATACATCTTCATACAATAGAAGTAGAAGATGAAGAAACCTTTATTAGGATAAGAAAGAAGCTCCTTGAGAAAAAATACTTGATAGAAGAAGATTAAGGTGGTATATTTATAAATATAAGTGACAAGACAGGTGTATTTACACCTAACTAAGGAGTGATAAAATGGCAAAACCTAAGGGTGGTATTAGAAATTATCTTGTAAAAGTTTTAAATGGAATGGCTTTAGGATTATTTTCATCTTTACTAATAGGACTTATAATCAAGCAACTAGGTAGCTTGCTTGATATTGGTGTCCTTGTAAGCTTCGGTAATGTTGCTCAAAAGTTAATGGGTCCTGCCATAGGGGCAGGAGTAGCCTACAGTGTAGGGGCTCCACCTCTAGGAATATTTGCATCTGTAGTAGTAGGTGCAATTGGGGCAGGCAGTATTAGTTTTGATGGAGCAACAGCAATTATTAATACAGGGGAACCTGTAGGTGCCTTTGTTTCTGCCTTAGTGGCAGCAGAATTTTCAAAACTAATCGGTGGAAAAACAAAAGTGGACATAGTTTTGGTCCCTTTCAGTGCTATTGTGGTAGGTGGAATGGTAGGTATTTATATTGGTCCCTATATGACCATGGTAATGAACTTCTTTGGTGGAATAATTAATAGGGCTACAGAATTGCATCCAATACCTATGGGAATAATAGTGTCCGTAGTTATGGGGATAGTACTTACCTTGCCTATTAGTTCGGCAGCCTTGGCCATATCTTTAGGCTTAACAGGATTGGCTGCAGGGGCCAGCACAGTAGGATGTGCAGCCAATATGATTGGATTTGCAGTGGCTTCCTATAGAGAAAATGGTATAGGTGGATTTATTGCCCAGGGTATAGGAACTTCCATGTTACAAATGCCCAATATAATAAAGAACCCACTGATTTGGATTCCGGCCATAGTTGCATCTGCAATCTTGGGGCCAATTTCAACAAAAGTACTACAAATGGAAGGGACTCCTATGGGGGCTGGTATGGGAACCAGTGGTTTAGTGGGACAGTTTGCTACCATAGATGCTATGGGGGCAAGTCCTAGGACCTTGATTTTAATCCTATTGATGCATTTCATCTTGCCAGGTTTAATTTCTTTTCTTGTGGCAGAATGGATGAGAAAGAAAGGATTAATAAAACCTGGAGATATGAAATTATAATTTTTGCAAGTTTTTAAAAGTTAATGTTTTGACAAGGGTTTATGTGGTATATATAGGTTGGGAGCGCAACTTCCCCTTACTAATGACAAGCTATATAAAAAACAAAAGATGAGAAATAGCAATTAGAAAAACTAAGGCTCTTAGCTTTTCCAATTGCTATTTTACTTTTTCCCTTGACAATATTTCATATTTTGCTATAATAATCTTTAATTAAATACAGGCAATGAAGGGAAATAGTAAATATGGAGCTTTTTTTAGAGAGCCAATGGTTGGTGGAAATTGGTAAAGTGAAATATTGAATCCAGCCCAGAGCTTTTTTAATTCGAGTGAGCCTTTTGGCTAACTAGGGTGGCAACGCGGGAATACTCTCGTCCCTAATTTTGGGATGGGAGTTTTTTTATGACCTAACTTAGCGAATGCGACTGAAAGGAGCAATGAGCTATAGTAGGTCAAACGCAATGAGCACCAAATTCTTGCGACCAAAGGGAGTAAAAGAATTTGTGTTGCGAAACTGCGGAAAATGCCTAACTTAGCGAATGCGACTGAAAGGAGCAATGAGCTATAGTAGGTCAAACGCAATGAGCACCAAATTCTTGCGACCAAAGGGAGTAAAAGAATTTGTGTTGCGAAACTGCTATAAATTTCGATTGTAAATTATGAACTGTACATTGTTTACAACCTAAAATCAATACTTAGACAATTGTCCATTGTCAACTGTCAATTGTCAATTATTAATAATAAGGGAGGAGATAAAATGTTAGATATTAGAAGAATTAGATCTAATCCAGAAGAAGTCAAAAAAGCATTAGAAAAGAGACATGGAGATTTCCCAATTGACAAGCTTCTTCAATTAGATGAGAAAAGAAGAAGCATCTTAACTGAAGTAGAGGAAATGAAAGCCAGACAAAATCAAGTATCAAAAGAAATCCCTAAATTGAAAAAAGAAGAAAAGGATACAGACCATATTTTTGCAGAAATGAGGTCTTTATCAGATAAAATTAAGGAGTTAGATGGAGAAGTAAAGGCAATTGATGAAGAGTTGAAAAACACTTTACTTCAAATTCCTAACACTCCCCATGAGTCTGTAGTAGATGGAAAAGATGATACAGATAATGTAGAGGTAAGAAAAGTTGGTGAACCAAGGAATTTTGGATTTGAGCCAAAGGCCCATTGGGATTTAGGGACTGATCTAGATATTTTGGATTTTGAAGCAGCTACTAAAATTACAGGCTCAAGATTTACCCTATTTAAGGGCTTAGGTGCTCGCCTTGAAAGGGCTATCATTCAGTTTATGTTAGATCTTCACACAGGGGAACATAAATATGTAGAGATGTCTCCACCATTTATGGTAAATAGGGACAGTATGATAGGTACTGGCCAGTTACCAAAATTTGAAGAGGATATGTTCCATTTACCGAGCAAGGATTACTTCTTGGTACCTACGGCAGAAGTACCCCTTACAAACCTACTAAGGGATGATATTATAAGTGAGAAGGACCTACCAATATATTACACAGCCTATACACCCTGTTTTAGACAAGAGGCAGGAGCTGCTGGTAGGGATACAAGAGGGCTTATAAGAAACCATCAATTTGATAAGGTAGAACTAGTGAAATTTTCAAAGCCAGAAAATTCATATGAGGAATTAGAGACCTTAACTTTAAATGCAGAAGAAGTATTAAAAAGATTAGGTCTACCCTATAGAGTAGTTATACTTTGCAGTGGAGACTTAGGTTTTTCTTCAGCCAAAACTTATGACATAGAGGTTTGGATGCCTTCCTATAATAGGTATGTAGAGATTTCCAGCTGCAGTAATTTTGAAGACTTCCAAGCTAGACGTGCCAATATAAGATATAGAAGAGAAGATAATGGTAAGGTAGAATATCTTCATACCTTAAACGGTTCAGGCCTTGCTGTAGGTAGAACTTTTGCAGCCATATTGGAGAACTTCCAGCAAGAAGACGGTTCAGTAATTGTTCCGGAAGCTTTAAGACCATATATGGGAAATGTTGAGATAATCAAATAACGTTG
This sequence comes from Tissierellia bacterium, assembly GCA_012519355.1. Lineage (GTDB taxonomy): Bacteria > Bacillota > Clostridia > Tissierellales > Tissierellaceae > JAAYFT01. The sequence continues at coordinate 3,991 of JAAYQJ010000199.1, forward strand.
AAAAATAGCCAAAAAAACCATCCAAAAAACCGGATGGTTTTTTTATTAAAAAATATACATATTTTTACTATTGCATTAAATGAATGAAATGTATATAATAGAACCAATATCTTAAAAATTATGAAAATTGAAGGAGGTAACCATGAAAAAAGTCATTTTAATAACATTAGCAATTATATTATTAGTTTCTATTCTTACGGGATGTGGGGCTGAAACAAAAGAAACCTACATTTCCATAGCCACAGGGGGACCTGCAGGGACATATTACCCATTAGGTGGAGCCTTAGCTAAAATTTTCAATGACAATATTGAAGGTGTCAATGCCAATGTTCAGTCAACAGGAGCATCTGTTGAAAATGTAGGCTTAATAGCTAAGGGAGAAGCGGAAATAGCATTTGTTCAAAATGATATTACCTATTATGCCATTACAGGTACAGAGAACTTTGAAGGCAAAGAAAAGGTAGGAAATTTAAGAGGTATGGCCATGTTGTATCCAGAAGTGGTACAAGTAATTGCCACAGAAGATTCTGGTATTAAAACTATTGGAGACCTAAGAGGCAAAAGAGTTGCCATAGGAGCCCCTGGCTCAGGAGTAGAGGCCAATGCTAGACAAATACTAGCCATCCATGGTATGACCTATGATGATTTAGGAAAGGCTGATTACCTATCTTTCAATGAGGCTGCAGAGCAATTGAAGAATAAGCAAATAGATGCAGCCTTCATAACAGCAGGCATTCCAACTTCTGCAGTAACAGAAGTGGCCCAAACAACTAAGATAGTAGTTGTATCGATTGAAAGTGGAAAGATAGATGAACTCAATAAAGATTATCCCTTCTATACTGAAGTGGTTATACCAGCCAATACCTATGGTGGACAAAACTCAGATATAACTACTGCAGCAGTTATGGCAATGCTAGTAGTACCTGAAGATTTAGATGAAGATTTGGTTTACAAGTTAACCAAGCAAATGTTTGAGAATAGGCAAGTTATTATAGATACCCATAGTAGGGGTAATGACATTAGCTTAGAAACTGCATTAAAGGGAATGCCTATAGAACTACATCCTGGAGCTAAAAAATACTATGATGAAATGGGTGTTAAATAAAAGATTTTTTAGAGAAGAAGGTATTGAAAGCTTTTTCAATACCTTCTCACAATACTATTTAGTAATTTTCTTGTTGATTCTTCTTTTATTCTTTTTCTTAGTTCCAGTAAATGTATTATTAGCAACAGATTATAAAACAGATAAATATATTAAAGCCTGGAAGCTAAAAGAAGATAGTTTTTCTATTTCTTATACCCATTCAGTAGAGCTTACTGAAGTTATAGAAACCTATACTATACAAGGAGAGGACATAATACTTAAGGAATCATACTTTAAATCCTATGGTGCAGGCCTACCTGCCACAACTCCTTATAGGTTTGAAATAACAGATAAGGGATTTAGAATATATGATATTGATGAAATTATGAACAATCTTATTTATCGTACAGGTGCAGAAAAAGCAAACCATAGATTAATTCTAGGAAATAGAGAATATAGGTTCTTAGATTTTTCAAAACCAAGAGCAGGAATAAGATTTCAAGTAAAAAAAGTTCCCTTGGGAACCTATTTAGTAAAGGAGTGCGTAAGATGGATGACAAAAAACTGATGACAGAATCAGATTTAGCTATGGATGTTGATAAATTAATGGAGGAGTTCGATTCAGAGGCTTCGAAAGTCAGAAAACTTACAGGAGTTTTGAGTAAGATAACTGCTATAATCGCAATTATTATGTCTATATTTCATCTTTATACAGCAGGATTTGGAACCTTATTATCAGTAAAGCAAAGATCCCTTCATATTATTCTTGCCTTTACCTTAGGGTTTCTTTTATTTCCAGCTGGCAAAAAGTCTAAGAGGGATAAGGCTTCTATTTTAGATATTGTATTTGTATTTTTAGTCATTATAGTATTTGGATATTTATTTGTTTTTGTGAATGAGATTGCCAATAAGGGTGGAGATACAAACACAATAGATTTAATTTTTGGCAGCCTAGCTATATTAATTACCCTAGAGATAACTAGAAGGGTAGTAGGGCCAGAACTACCTATAGTAGCTATTATCTTTCTCCTATATGCAAAGTTTGGACCCTATTTACCTGGAATCTTAGGCCATAGGGGCTACTCCTTCGAAAGGATTATATCCCATATGTATCTAACCTTAGAAGGTATATTAGGTATTCCTATTGGAGTATCTGCTACCTATGTATTCATGTTTATACTATTTGGGTCCTTCTTAGACAAGACGGGAGTAGGGAAGTTTTTCATAGACTTAGCCTTTTCCTTAACAGGCCATTCAAAAAGCGGGCCTGCTATGACAGCAGTAGTTGCCTCTGGCTTAATGGGTTCCATATCAGGTAGTTCTGTGGCAAATACAGTTACTACAGGAGCCTTTACCATACCTTTAATGAAAAAGACAGGCTATAAACCCTATTTTGCAGGGGCAGTTGAAGCTGCAGCCTCCACTGGAGGACAGATAATGCCACCTGTAATGGGTGCAGCAGCCTTTATAATGGCAGATTTTACTGGTATAAGCTACCTATATATTATTGCAGCTGCAGCAATACCAGCTATCCTATACTACTTTGCTGTAGGCACAATGGTACATTTAGAAGCATCCAAGCTAGGACTAAAGGGTCTACCTAAGGAAGAGTTACCTAAGCTAGGAAAAATACTTAAATCAAATGGATACCTACTTATTCCACTGATCTGTATTATATTTTTCCTAGTTAAGGGCTACACAGCTACCTTAGCTGCCTTTTACTCCATAATAATAAGCGTTTTAGTAGCTATTGTTGCTAACTTCATAAAGAAGGATAAGTCTTTTGGTATAAAAGAACTCTTAGGGGCCTTAGAATTAGGTGCAAAGGGATCTATTGGTGTAGCCTGTGCCTGTGCCTGTGCTGGCATGGTAGTTGGAGTAGTTACCTTGACAGGCTTAGGCCTTAAGGTTGCAGAGCTTATAGTTACCTTAGCCCAAGGCAAGCTATTACTAACCCTATTCTTTACAATGATAGCCTCTATAATCCTTGGTATGGGCTTACCTACAACAGCCAAGTATATAGTTTTAGCTACTATGGCAGTACCTGCTCTTATAAAACTAGAAGTAAATCTAATGGCTGCTCATTTATTTATACTATATTTTGGAGTAATAGCAGATATTACGCCACCAGTTGCCCTAGCAGCCTATGCAGGAGCAGGTATAGCTGGAGCCAACTCCATGAAGACAGGTTTTCAGGCTGTAAAACTAGCATCAGCAGCCTTTATAGTTCCATATATTTTTGCAATAGACCCATCTTTAATTTTGGTTAAGGAAGTAACTGATACAGTGGTAACCTTTATACCAATACTAAATGCCATACCTGTAATTATAACTGCTATCCTGGGCATATTATGTTTAGCCAGTGCAGTGGAGGGTTATTTAGTAGATTATTGTAAGGTCCATGAAAGATTATTATTAGGCATTGGGGCCTTACTCCTTCTAAAACCTGGCCTATTGACTGATGCCTTTGGATTAGTAGTTTTAATAGGTACATATTTAATACAAAAAAGAAGAATAAAGGACTTAAATTTTCTTGGATAAATATTTTCTCACTCCTAAGCAAATATTAATAATTAGAATATTTACTTAGGAGTGATTTTGTGAGAAGGAAATTAAATATTGTTTTGGTCTTAATACTATTTATAGTACTATTTATAGGGTGTGAAAAAGGAGAAGATTTACAAATTCCTAGCAATGAAGATATAAGCCAAGTAAATTTACTAAATGAAAACAAGAGGGACTTAAATAAAATTAATGAATATTTTATTGAAGTAGACCTAAACCCATCAGACATGACCTATAAAGGAAAACAAAGAGTATCCTATATAAATAAAACAGGAATAAGTTTAGAAGAAATTTATTTTCATCTATACCCAAATGCCTTCAGCAACTTAGAAGATGCCCCAATACTATTTAATATTGGAGAGAAGATTGATAAGAGAACCTATAGCCCAGGCTATATCAATATTGAAAAGGTAAGGGTAGATGATAAAGAAGTAGAATGGAATATAGAAGGAAATAAGGAAACAATACTAGGGCTTCAACTGGATAAAGCCTTGAAAACAAATGAAATAGCTGAAATCTACCTTGAATACACAGTGAAGATACCAAGTACTAAAGATAGATTTGGTTACCATAACAATGGTATAAACCTGGGAAACTGGTATCCAATACTAGCTGTATATGATGAAAAGGGCTGGAACCTAGATTCATATTATAAGATTGGAGATCCCTTTTATAGTGAAGTATCTAATTATAAAGTTTCTATCACTATTCCAAAGGAGTATATAGTAGCTGCCAGTGGAAAAATCATTTCAGAAACTGAGAGGGAGGGAAAAGTAACCTACACCTTAGAAGGAAATTTAATTAGGGATTTTGCTTGGGCAGCCAGTAAAAATTTTTTCCTTAAAGAAAGATATGTAGATGGTATTAAGCTTAAAGTTTATTCCATAAATGATAATGAGGATTTAATAGATGAGGCTTTAGCTATGGGAGAAAATGCACTAAGGGTTTTCAATAGGATATTTGGAAAATACCCTTATGAAGAATATACCATAGTAATTACCCATTTTCCCTCTGGCATGGAATATCCAACCCTAGTATTTATATCTAATGATTATTTTTATAAACCACTTCTCAATACATTGGAAAAAATAATAGTCCACGAAACAGCCCATCAATGGTGGTATGGACTAGTAGGTAATGACCAAATAAAGGAAGCCTGGTTAGATGAAAGCTTAGCCACCTATTCTGAAGTCATATATACTAATGAAATTCATGGTAGGCAAGCAGGAGAAGACTATCTTAAAGAAAACATAAAACTAGGCTATGAATATATGGTTGAATATCTTGGTGGAGATGAAGTAGTCAATAAGCCCCTATCAGACTTTAAAGGTTGGGATGATTACTCCCTCTTAGTCTATATTAGGGGGGCCATGTTCATAGACCGGATTAAAGATGAATTTGGAGAAGAAAGCTTATATGAAATATTAAAAACCTATTATAATAGCTATAAATATCAAATAGCTACAAGTAAGGACTTTATAAAGGTATGTGAAGATATAACTAAGGTTTCCTTAGAGCCCTTAGTAGAGGAATACCTATATGGAAATAAATAAGAGCAGGGACTAAAATCCCCGCTCTTATTTATCTTCTAAATCCTCCAAAGCCGTTACCAAAAAGAATTACTAGTAATAGGAAGAAGAATAATAAACTAGAGTCATCATCTCCGAACCAACCTCTGCCTTTTCCATCTACCATTTTTTTGATCCTCCTTGTATAATTATTCTATACTCCTAATATAATTATTAGGAATATCTAATACATTATATAGATATAGGGATAAATTTGTTACAACATAAGGGGGAATTATATGAGGAGGAAATATTGTCTACTGCTGGTTGTACTAATTATCATCATAGCTAATCCAATACTATCCTATGGGAAAGGTACTTTGGAGAACAACAACAAAATATATACACTAGGTGACTTAAAGAAAGTATTTAGGTCCTACATATTAGCTGATTATGAAACAGGAGAAATACTGGAAGAACATAATATTGAGGAGGTAGTTGAAATAGCCAGTATTTCAAAGCTTATGTCCTTTTTAGTAGTTATGGACAAAATCGAGGAAGGTAAAATCTCCTTGGATGATATAATAAAAATTGATAAAGATACTACAAGGATAAAGGGGTCTAGCTTTAAATTAAGGGTAGGAGAAGAATTTACAGTAAGAGAGCTTTTAGAAGCAGCCATAGTAATATCGGGAAATGATGCAACCTATGCCTTGGCAAAGCATGTGGCAGGTAGAGAGGAAGACTTTGTAATCTTAATGAATGAAAAGGCTAAGGAAATAGGTCTAAATAATGCAGTGTTTTACAATTCCACTGGACTACCAGTGGAGGGAAAAGATATACAAAATAAAATGACCACAAGGGAAATCTTAAAACTTTCCCAATATATAATAAAAAACTATCCAAGCATATTAGATATATGCCAAATAAAGGCCATAGAAGTAAAGGATAGGGATTTTTTTCAGATAAATACTAATCCCCTTTTGTTTGAAATAGATGAAGTAGACGGACTAAAAACAGGTTTTACAAATAAGGCAGGATATTCCTATGTATCAACCTTTAACAAAAAAGGCAAAGTAGGAGAGACTAAAGACCTTAGACTAATAGCCATAGTCATGGGAGCTAAGGACTTGGCAGAAAGAAATCAATTGGCTAAGGTATTGGTAGAGCATGGACTCAATAATTTTTCCCACAGGATAATATTAGATAAAGAAATACCTTTAAAAACATTGGAATTCTCAAAGGGGGATATAATGGAAGTGGAAGTCTTTCCAGAAAAGGAATTTTCTAAATTAGTAAAAAAGGATAGTAAAATTACATTGATTTTTGATATAGATGAAATAGACCTACCCATAGAGAAGAACTCCAAAGTAGGTAAGGTCTATGTAAAGGAAAATGAAAAAATAGTATTTGAAACAGGTGTATTGATTAAAGAAGATGTAAATAAGGCTAAATGGTATGTTTTGCTTTGGAGATTTATTAAAGAACTCTTTATGATGGAAGAAAGTGGAAAAGTAGGGCAGGAAATTTTCCTGCCCCATTACTTTTTGTAATAATATATGGCCAACTGAGTCCTATCCCTTAAGGATAATTTTTCAAGCATATTAGAAATATAATTTCTTACTGTCCCTTCGCTTAAATATAGTTTCTCTGCAATTTCCTTATTATTCAATCCTTCTGCAACTAAGAGAAGGATATCCATCTCCCTATCCGTTAACTCTTCCTTGAAATTTTTCTTGGTAGGTTTCTGGAAACTGGAAACAATCTTTGAATCGAATACTAAATTACCAGAATATACTGCATTAATGGCAGGTATAATCCCTTCAATATTCTGCTTCAGTATATAGCCTTTACAGCCTAGATTTATTGCAGATAATATATACTCATCATCCTGGAATGTAGTGATTAAAAGTATCTTAGCCTTAGGGTCATATTCTATAACTTCCTTGGTAGCTTCTATACCATTCATCTTTTCCATCCTAATATCCATAAGTATCAAATCAGGCCTATGCTTTTTATAAAGGTCTACTGCCTCAATCCCATTATATCCTATGGCCAAAACCTCAATCCCACTTGCATTTACTATGGTCTTTAAGGAATTAACTACTAAAGGATCGTCATCTACAATAATAATCTTCATATAATCATCCCCTCATCAAAGTCATATGAATTTTAAATCCATTATCAAATTCATAATTTACAAAGCCATTATACTTACTGGCTATTTCCTTCATGGAAAGTAACCCTATACCCTTGTTGGATAGACTACTAATACTATCTACCTTGCTTCCATTATCCATTATGACTATAGAATGGAATTTTGGTTGGCTCAAGAGGCTAATCTTTAATTCCGTAGCATTGGAATGTTTCACACAGTTGGTAATGGCCTCCTTCACCACTGACAATATGTCAAATTTCAAATCATAGGGTAAATCATCTTCCATTTTATATATAAGTTTAATATCCATACTAGATATTTCATCAGAAAGATCCTCAATTCTACTCTTTAAATCTAGAGATTCATTATATAGGTTATGGATACTATTTCTAATATCATTCATCCCATTTTTTAAGGTATCTTGAAGTAGATTTAAGCTTTCTTTAATATTCTCATCTGCCACTATTTTTAAAGCCTCTACCTGTAAGATACTACTGCTAATGCTATGACCTATGGAGTCATGAAGTTCCCTGGCAATTCGATTTCTCTCTGTTAATATGGCAATATGTATATTCTTTTCCCTATCTATTTTTAACTGTTCATTATACTTTCTTAAGTATATGGTATCTTCCTTCAATTCATCCCTAGCTGCCTTGTTTTCCCTCAACAACACTTCAAACTTTTCTGTCATTATGGACAAATACAATGATATAGCAGAGGAAATTAGGTTTATTATGGAAAAATCAAATAGGATTAAAGGCAGGGCCAATAGGGAGTGAAAATGAAAATCAAAATAAAGGTTATATAGTACTAAGGGGAAGTAATAGATAAATAGGTGATCATAGAAAATAAGACCTAAAAAGGCTAGATAAAATATAAACCTAACTTTCCTCTTAGAAAGTAGGTCCAAGGATACAGATATTATTAAAGATATTAAAAAGTAGAAGACCAAATCTATACTTGGATTTACTTTATAGGTATTAAATAAACAAAATACTACTACTATTGATTTTTCAATTAACTTTCTCATAAGACCTCTCCTATTCCTAAAATCCTACCCCTTAAACTAATTATATATTTATTTATTACATTATACAATTAATACCTGACAAATGTCATACTAAGTTGTGATTCTCCACACTACAAAGAAAACTATCCATTTCATATAATAAAATCAAGAGAATACCAGGGAGTGATTGATATGATAGTAGAAGTAAATAATCTAGTGAAAAGATATAAGGAATTAATAGCCTTAGACCATTTTAATATGGAGGTTGAGGAAGGAGAAATCATTGGTCTTTTAGGACCTAATGGTTGCGGCAAGACTACTGCCATAAACTGTATCCTATCCTTATTAAGCTATGACAAAGGGGAAATTCAATTATTTGGGAAGAAAATGACACCAAATTCCTATGATATAAAAAGGGAAATTGGCCTAGTTCCACAGGAAGTATCAGTCTTTGAAAACTTAACAGTAAAGGAAAATATAGATTATTTCTGTGGACTCTATATTGATGACAGCAAATTAAGAAAAAAATATGTGGAAGAGGCCATAGAATTTGTTGGCCTAAAGGATTATGAAAAGTTCTATCCCAAAAAACTAAGTGGGGGGCTAAAGAGGAGATTGAATATAGCCTGCGGCATAGCCCATAAGCCAAAGCTAATATTCTTAGATGAGCCTACAGTGGCAGTAGATGCCCAAAGTAGAAACTTTATCTTAAATGGAATAAAGGAATTAAATAAAAATGGAAGTACCATTATCTACACCACCCATTATTTAGAAGAAGTAGAAATGCTTTGTAAAAGGATAATCATAATGGATAATGGAAAAAACATAGTCTCCGGCACTAAGGAGGAGCTAAAGGATATGATTACTACAACAGAAAAAATAGTTGTTGGATTTGTATCCATAGATGAGGAGACTGCTGGAAGGATGAAAAACATTCCCCATGTAATAGACATAGATAGGGATGGGGAGGACTTTGTTATAAAGTTTGAAAATGGATTTAACAATATAGCCAATCTTCTAGAATTTATTAAGAATAATAAGCTAAGCTATGTAAAACTATATAGCCAATTGCCTACATTAAATGATGTATTTTTAGAGCTTACTGGAAAGGAGCTAAGGGATTAAAATGAAAAACCTATTTAGAAATATTTTATATCAAATTAAAAATTCTTATAGGGATAAATCCTTCCTTTTCTGGGCCTTATTATATCCTATCATTCTAGCATTTTTCTTCTATACTGCCTTTAATGGAATGATGGATATAGAGTTAGAAAGTATTAATGTGGGCATAAAAGAAGATAACCCCATAGAATTTATTCTAGAAGAGATAGATATCTTAAAGGTAGAAAAAGTAAGTGATAGACAAATAGAAGAAAAATTAAACAATGAGGAAATTGATGTATTCATAGATAAGGATTTAAATTTATTGGTGAAAAATTCAGGTATCAAACAAACCCTTGTTAAGGAAATAATAGACCAGGTAAAGCAGATGGTTAAGTTAAATAGGCCTATGAATAGTTATGATTTTTCAATAGATTATACTATAGCAAAAAACCAAGAGGCAAATCCAATGGTAATTATCTTCTACTCCTTAATAGCCATGGTTTCAACCTATGCCATATATTACGGTATTGAAGTAGTTAGTTTAACCCAGGCTAATTTATCTAATATTGGTATGAGGATAAATGCCACGCCATTGACTAAATTTAACTTCTTAATAGCAGGTATAATTGTTGCCCTATTATTAAACCTATTTGCCAATGGCCTCTTACTACTATTTATAAAATTTGCATTGAAACTAGACTTATTCAATGAAGTAAAATACAGCACTTTATTAATCTTGTTAGGAAATCTATTTGGTGTCTCCCTTGGAGTATTGATTGGAGTATCCAATAAGCTAAAAGCAAATGTAAAAATGATGATAGGTATATCAGTGACCCTATTTTTATCATTCCTATCAGGTATGATGGGGCCACATATAAAAGTCATGCTGGAAAGCAAATTTCCACTATTAGGTAGGATAAACCCAATTGCCATAATATCTGGCAATCTATATAGGGTAAATCTTTTAGACAATACGAGGTTTGTAAATGAAGGAGTAATTATTTTAGCCCTTTACTGTATAGCCATAATCGTTGTATCCTATGTCTTTTTAAGGAGGAGAACCTATGACAGTATTTAAATATTTTATTAGAATATCCTTAAAATATAAATGGTCCATACTTGCCTATGTAGTTATATTCTTTATGCTTACTATAATAAATGGGTCTAATCCAGCACAAGGGCCAGCTTCATTTACAGACATTAAATTAAATATTAGTATAATCGACCAAAGCAATAGTAGCTTATCTAAAAGTCTGAAAGATTATCTAGTTGAGAGAAATAATATAGTATACCCTCCTAAGGACGAAGTAGATGGAAAGGAATTAATATTTTTGGAAATTGCAGATGCCATAATAGTAATTCCTGAAGACTTTGAAGAAAGAGTAGTCAATAAAGAAAAGGCCGTAGAAGTTTATAGGGATGAAAGAAAGATTGAATCTTTCCAAATCCAGCACCAGATCAACAAGTTTATCTCCTTTGTAAATGCCACCTATGAAAATGGCGAATTAGATTTAAATGCTGTAAACCTAGCCTTGAAGGAAAAAGCAAATGTTGAGATAGTTGGAACTAATAATGGTAATGAAAAAGTTAAAGAATGGTTTTTCTATTACTTTAACTTTACCGCCTATGTAATAATAGCTATTTATATAGCTGTAATTGGTATGGTAATGACAGACTTTACTGAGGACAGTATTGAAAGTAGGAGAAGGGTATCATCCAAGAAAAACTTTAAGTTCAATAAGGAGATTTACCTTGGTCAATTTGTATTAGCAGCTATAATAACTTCTATTTTCATACTAGGCAGTATTATCTTCAGGGGAAAATATATTGGAGAAGTTCAATTTAGTAAATATGTAATAAATACAATTGTATTTTCTTTTACAATACTAAGCTTAACCTTCTTAGTTAACAATATTACTAACAATAGATTTGCAAAGAATGGAATAAGTACGGTACTATCCCTTGGAACATCATTTATCTCAGGAGTTATGATACCACATGAACTCCTAGGGGAAAAGGTTGTTACAATATCCAAGTTCTTTCCTACCTATTATTTTGTTAGAATAAATAGAACGGATATTACCTCCCTTTTAGATGTAAAGTATGAGATCTTGATGCAGCTATTATTTGCCATGGCATTCTTCCTAATGGGCTTATACTTTTCTAAGACCAAGCAAAGGGTATAGGGATTAAACGAACAATGCATAATACTGGTAGAAAAGGCCCATTCTAATGGGCCTTGTTAGTTGCATATTAATAATATATTATTCTAATATAAGATTAAATAGTAAGTAACTAGGGGAGGGATGAAAATAAATAATCCATTAGGAACCTATAAGAAGAGAAAAAAAGTCTATAGTGATTTACTAAATAAGCAGGCTGGAAAAATTAATAAGCTTAGTAATATAAGGCTAATTATAGCTTTAGTTGGAATAGGAAATATAATATACCTATATGTTATAAAGGGACCCAGTTATAGTTACTATATATCACTGGTATATATAGGTTTGTTTGCATATGTGGTTACTATCCATAATAGGCTAAAGCATAATAACAAATACTTCCAAGCATTACATGATATTAACGAAACTGGCCTACATCATATAAATGGCAAGTGGAAGGAGTTTAAAGACACAGGTTTAGAATACCTAGATGATAGCCATAGTTTTTCAAGCGACCTTGATGTTTTTGGACAAGGGTCTTTGTTTCAATATATTAATACTACTACAAGCTATATGGGAAGGGAGACATTAAAAAGATATCTTACAGAGCCCTGTAAGAAAGAGGAAGAGATTATTA
>JAAYQJ010000200.1 GCA_012519355.1 Tissierellia bacterium
AGTGGAAGCCGAAGAAGATAGTAGTATCACCTATGATATATTAGAGTATAGGGAAGTCAGGGAGGGTAGCATAGGGGAAAGATTGATGAATTCTATGCTTGAAGGTGGAACTTCAGGAGTAAAAGTAGGATTTGATATAATTCCAGGAGTGCTTATAATTTGTAGCGTAGTTATGATACTTACTAATACAGTTCCAGAAGCAGGTGTATATACAGGTGCTGCCTATGAAGGCATAGGCCTATTACCTAGGATAGGTGAAAAAATTAGCTTTATTACAAAACCACTTTTTGGTTTCACTTCTCCATCGGCTTTTTCAGTTCCTATAACTGCCCTTGGGGCAGCAGGTGCAGCCATAAGCTTAGTACCCAATATGATAACTCAAGGAATAGCTAAAGCTCAGGATGTTGCAGTATTTACTGCAATGTGTATGTGTTGGAGTGGATATTTAAGTACCCATGTGGCTATGATGGATGGTTTAAAGTTTAGAAATTTAACAGGGGCAGCTATCCTTTGTCATACAATAGGAGGCATATGTGCAGGAGTTGCTGCGAATTGGATTTTCAGATTAATAGAATTTATATTTTAATAGGTTTTCACTAGGGCAAGAATCCTTAATTTTTAAGGATTCTTGCTTTTTTATTAGCTATTTATATCTTGCCTTTGTTATGCGCAGAAAATTAATTTCTTTGCTTTTAAAATTTTTTGTAAATCTATTGACAAAGCAAAACAAAACTTATATACTTAGTTACATAAGTAACTAACCGATGAACATAGGAGGTGTAAATTTGTTAGATTTAAATTCAGACAAGTCAATTTATATACAGATAGCAGAGATAATAGAGAACGAAATTTTATTAGGGAATTTAAAAGAAGAAGACCAAGCACCTTCCACTAACCAATTTGCAAAAGTCTATCAGATAAATCCAGCAACAGCACGAAAGGGATTAAATATTTTAGTAGACGAAGGTATTCTATATAAGAAAAGAGGTTTAGGTATGTTTGTAGCAGAGGGGGCAAGAAAGAAGATAATTAAAAAGAGACAACTATCATTTTTTAAAGAAATATTACCTGAGGTAATAATGGAAGCCAATAGATTAGAAATTACTTTAGATGAATTAATAGATTATATAAAAGAATTAAAGGGAGGGGAATAAGATGTTAGAGATTATAAATTTAAACAAATCCTATGGCAAAAACAAAGTTCTCACAGATATAAATTTAAAAATTCAAGAAAACAAAATATATGGATTATTAGGGAGAAATGGGGTAGGAAAAACTACTTTACTAAGCTTAATATCTAACCAGCTATTAAGAAGTTCTGGAGAGATAAAATTGGATGGAGAAGAAATATTTGAAAACTCTAAGGCTATGGAAGACATTTGTTTAGTTAAGGATCTCCCAGAATCTCTAAAAGAGAGGAAAGTAAAGGATATATTGGCATTGGCAGGTATAATGTATAAAAATTGGGATGAAGAATATAAAAATTACCTAATTAAAGAATTTAATTTAAATGTAAAGAAAAAGTTAATGAAGTTATCTACAGGGAATAAAACTATTTTAGGTTTAATTATAGGTCTTGCTTCAAGGTCTAGAATTACTATATTTGACGAGCAAACTCTAGGCCTTGACGCTGCTATGAGATATAAGTTCTACAATTTGCTACTAGAGGATTTTGAAAACAATCCAAGGACAATAATTATATCTACCCACTTAATTGATGAAGTAGCAAATTTATTTGAAGAAGTTATTATCCTTAATGATGAGAGAATTGCCCTAAAGGATGAAGTAAGTGTGTTAAAGGAAAAATCTTATTTCTTAGCTGGTCAAGAAGACCTAATAAATAGGGTTATAAAAGCTAAGAGAGTAATTTACAAAGATAAATTTGGGTCTAAATCAATAGTAGGTATATATGGTGATTTAACCGAAGATGAGAGAAATTATATCAGGACAAATAATATTGAAATAAGTAATATTCCACTTCAAAAGTTATTTGTATATCTTACAGAAAATACTGTGAAAGGAGAGTTTTCAAATGGATTCAACTAATAGGATACTTAAGTTTCATATTTATGGACTCAAAAAAACTGCTTTAGGATTTTGGTCTGTTATGTTAATTATAAATATATTGTCCTATGTTTTAACCATGTACTACTTCCCTAGGGTGCGAGTTGGACTATTTAGTGGCAATGATGATACGATCTCATTGGCAGGAATTAATATAATGCCTATATTTATCTTTTTCATTGTTTATGGGATTCTTTTATACCATGAGGACTTTGCTTTAGCCCTTAGCTTCGGAGCTACAAGAAAGGATTATTACAAATCAACTATAATTAGCAATATTCTAGTAGTATTGATCTTTGCAGTAATTCAAAGCATAATTCAAATTGTTGATAAGCATCTTGTAGCATCTTTAGGCTTTAATCCAATGACTGAATTTGGTATATTTAACACTTCCACAGATAGTATCTTATATATAATACTTGTTTTTTCATCAATTTTCCTAACTTTAAACTCAGTTACTAATCTATTGGGAGTCTTTCAATATAGATTTGGATATAAGTTTTGGGTAGGATTAGGTATATTAGTTCTTGTAGGACAAATGTTTTTTGGTAATTTAATATTAAAACTAATACTAGGATTCAGAGAGATATATTTATATCTATTACCTAGATTTAAGAGTTCAACTATTTTTATTACTGGAGGTTTTGTTACTATAATCTCTTATACTTTAGGATATTTTCTCCTAAGGAAAGCTAATATTAAGAAATAAGACTAAATAACTCTATACCCCTACCTTGACAAGGTGGGGGTATTTTGGTCATAATGATATTAATTCTTTTATTACATGGGAGTGGAGTTAAATGTATAAGTTTTATGCAATACTTATAGGTGTTTTAATTACTATAATGGTTACATTTAATGGAATATTGGAAAGCCATATAGGTAATTATCTGGCAGTGTTAATAATACATATAGTTGGACTTACCTCTATTTCCTTAATATTAATCATGAAAAGAGAAAAGCCTGTATTTAAAAAAGGAATTCCCTATTACCTATATAGTGGAGGTGCCA
>JAAYQJ010000201.1 GCA_012519355.1 Tissierellia bacterium
ATCTTCCAAATTAATTCCTCCAAAAGTCGGGGAGATTTGCTTTACTGTAAAAATAATATCTTCTTTATCTTGACTTTCCAAGCATATTGGAAAGGCATCTATATTGGCAAGTTCCTTAAATAATAAGGCCTTACCCTCCATGACAGGCATACTTGCTTTAGAACCGATATTTCCTAAACCTAATACACTAGAACCATCAGTAACTATTGCAACCATATTCCCTTTATTAGTATATTGGTAGACAAGACTATCATCCTTCCTAATCTCCTTACAAGGTTCAGCAACACCGGGAGTATAGACTAAACTAAGATCATTACTATCCTTTATCCTTACCTTGCCACATAACTGAATCTTTCCCCTATTCTTTCTATGAAGTTCTAATGCCTCTCTTTTAATATCCATAATATCACTCCAGAGTACCTAACTTTTTAACAGTTTTATATATTCATCCTATACATGTTTTCTATAAATATGACTTAATAATAATCTGATATATCATATATACCCTTTTTTTATTGCATTATACTTTTGACCTAGACTCAATAATTATCAAGATAAGGTCATACATATTTTGTATACTAAATCCCCTTTCCTTTCACATATGCAGACTTTCTTTCATAAAATATTAGACAGAGAATTGTCCCTATTTCAAATAGTATCTTAGGAGATGTGAAAATATGATAATTAATTCTGATAGCAATATTGAAGACAAGAATATAATTAATAAGTTCAAAAATAGACCTAATTTTTTGATAATAATGGTAGATGAACAACGATTTCCCCCACCTTATGAGGATGATAGGATAAAGGAGTGGCGTAAAAAATACCTAAGGGCTCAAAATTTTTTAAGAAACAATGGGGCTGAATTCAAAAACCACTATGCAGCTAGCACTGCTTGTTCCCCAGGAAGGGCTAGTATTTATACTGGGCAGTATCCTTCCCTTCATGGAGTCAGTCAAACTGATGGCGGTGGCGAGACAGCATTTTCACCTGAAATATTCTGGGTAGGCCCTGAACCACATGGTTCAAGCCCTTTTAATTCTGGCTCTTCTTCTGCAATTGGTTTGTCGGGAAGAGATGTAGTATATGCAAGAGAAGTTATTGAACTCATTAAAAGATTAGACCATCAAGATGCAGCAGATAAAAGTGTTTCAAAACCCTGGGCTATAGTTGCCTCCTTTGTCAATCCCAAGGAGTTGAAAAAAGACCATACAGAAGTCCATCATCCTGTAGGTAGAGATCTTACACCATTAATCTTTGGTAAAGACAAGTCCACTTTTGAAAAAGAACCAGTTTATTTCATGACTGATGATGATCCATCCCGGACTTTAAATCATGCAAATCCCCTAGGAATACCAATCGAACCTGTTACACAACCATGCCATTTAGAAACTGTTATTGTCAAATTGCCTACGGGAAGAAATAATGATCTTGAAACTTGGAAGTATACTAGGTATTTTGATAATCCACAGTTCTGGACCAATCCTGGCTCTGAAGATAAAAATGACCAGGAAAAGTGTACTGTACCCACCTCCACTGACACCACTTGTAAACTTTGTGTAACTTCAGTAAAAACTTCACCTGTTCCCGATGAGATAGAAATGTATAATTTAACAAAAGACCCTACTGAAACAAAAAATCTAGCAAACTCAGAATTCGCCACTGTGGAAACTATGGCAATTCAAGCTACACTAAATCAAATCCTATCTAGCCAATGTAAAAAGAAAAGATGGAACTATTAGAGATGAAGGAAGAATATGCTTCAAGATATTTGAATCTTGGTTTTTCTGGTGGAGAAAAGAAAAAAAATGAAATCTTACAAATGTCAATTTTAGAACCTAAACTTGCAATTTTAGATGAAACAGATTCAGGTCTTGATGTAGATGCCATTAGGATAGTTGCTGAAGGAGTAAAGAGGATAAAGGATGAATCCAAGTCTATATTAGTTATAACCCATTATAATAAACTATTAGATTACTTAGAACCTGATTATATTCATATCCTCTTAAATGGAAAAATAGTTAAAACAGGCGGTATGGAATTAGCCAAGGAAATTGATGATGAGGGATATGAAAATATTAAATCAAGATTTTCTCATATATAGAGGTGAAGGCATGGAAAGAAAGAAAACTTATATAGAAGATGTGGATAGAGGAATATATGATGTAAAAAATGAATTAAGCTATAAATATAAAGCTGACAAGGGCTTGACTCCTGATATAGTAAGGGAAATATCACGGGAGAAAAATGAACCTAATTGGATGACAGATTTTAGATTGAAATCTTTAGAAATCTACAATAGTAAGCCAATTCCTACTTGGGGTCCAGATTTATCTGAGCTTAATATTGAGGAAATTATAACCTATATAAGGCCTGACACAGAAATGAAGCATAGTTGGGATGATGTTCCTGAAGATATTAAAAATACCTTTGAATTATTGGGCCTCCCCCAAGCAGAAAGAGAATCTTTGGCAGGTGTTGGGGCACAGTACGATTCAGAAGTTGTATACCATAATATTAGAAAGGAACTAGTTGACCAAGGAGTAGTTTACATGGACATGGAAACTGCCTTAATTGAATATGAAGATATAGTAAGAGAATATTTCATGACCCTAGTTCCCCCTTCTGATCATAAATTTGCTGCACTTCATGGAGCTGTTTGGTCAGGTGGTTCCTTTGTCTATGTGCCAGAAGGTGTAGATGTAGATATTCCTTTACAATCCTACTTTAGACTTAACGCACCAGGAGCAGGCCAGTTTGAACATACCTTGATTATAGTTGAAAAGGGCTCAAGGCTTCACTTTATCGAAGGATGTTCTGCACCTAAGTACAAGGTGAATAACCTTCATGCCGGTTGTGTAGAGTTGTTTGTAAAGGAAAATGCAAGCCTAAGATATAGTACCATAGAAAATTGGTCTAAAAATATGTTCAATCTCAATACTAAAAGAGCTGTAGTAGATAAAAATGGTACCATTGAATGGGTTTCAGGCTCCTTTGGCTCTAAGGTATCTATGCTCTACCCTATGAGTATATTAAGAGGAGAAGGTGCAAGATCAGAATTTACAGGCATTACCTTTGCTTCTAAAGGGCAACATTTAGATACTGGTACAAAGGTAGTACATGCTGCACCATATACTACTTCTACTGTTAATTCAAAATCTATTTCTAAAGATGGTGGCTATGCCTTTTATAGAGGATTACTTAAAGTAGCTCCAAAGGCCTATGGCTGTAAATCCACCGTATCTTGTGAGTCCTTAATGCTTGATAATGAATCTATATCAGATACCTTACCTATAATTGAGTTAAACAATGATAATATAGATATTGGCCATGAAGCTAAGATAGGTAGAATCAGTGATGAAGCTATTTTTTACCTTATGAGTAGAGGCATTAGTGAGGAAGAAGCAAAAGCCATGATAGTTAGAGGTTTCGTAGAGCCTATTACAAAGGAACTTCCTTTAGAATATGCTGTTGAACTAAATAATTTGATCAATATAGAACTAGAAGGCACTATAGGTTAAGGAGGGATAAGGATGATTACATGGAAGAGAATCAGACTAGATAATTTTTTATTTCCAAAAATATATGATTACAAAAAAGAATTTATAAGGCTAGAGGAAGAACTCCCCCTTGGAATAAGATTAGACAAAATCTATGATACAATAGATAGAACAAAAATTAACTGGTTAAGTACAAATGAGATTAATGGCCTTGGGAAGGAATTCATTTCCTTCGTAAATGAGTTCTATAATAGTGGCATATCCTTATACCTTCAAAAAGATATAAAAATCAATAAACCATTAGTTATTGAGTTCAATATGGATAAGGAAAACCCTACAGTAATTGATAAAAATATAATAGTCGCAGAGCCTAATAGTGAGGCAACTATCATTTTTCATTACAGTACAGATGATGATATAGAAGCCTTCCACAATGGCTTTACAGAAATACATGCAAAAGAAAATTCCACCATTACTATAATTAAAGTACAAAGGGTGAATAGTTTATCTCATAACTTTGATACCAATATTGCCTATGTAAAGGGAGAAGGAAAAGTTAATTGGATATCAGTAGAGTTAGGAAGCCATATTAGTGGGTCTGATTACACAACATTTTTAGAGGAAGAGGCTAGTGAGTCTAACCTATCTTCCATATATTTGGGAGATGGCAATCGTAAAATGGATTTGTCATATTCTATGATTCATAAAGGGCCTAGAAGTATTAGCAATATCGAAACTAGAGGAGCTCTAATGGACAACTCAAAGAAAGTCTTTAGGGGAAATCTAGATTTTAAAAAGGGAGCAAGACTCTCAAAAGGTGCGGAAGAAGAATATGTGCTCCTCCTTGACCCTACAGTAAAATCTGATTCTATACCTGCATTATTATGTGAAGAGGATGATGTGCAGGGAGAGCATGCTGCCAGTGCAGGTCAAATTAGTGAAAGTCAACTATTTTATCTAATGAGCCGAGGACTAAGTGAAAGGGAAGCAAAGAAATTAATCATTGAAGGAGCCTTTAGACCTATCATAGATAGGATACCTCTAGAAGGACTTAAACAAATAATAGATAGTGAAATTGAGAGGAGACTTATGAATGCATAAACTCAATCCTGATGAGATAAAAAATGACTTCCCCATATTAAGCCAAAACATAAATGGAAATAGATTAGCCTATTTAGACAATGGTGCAACAACACAAAAACCTATACAGGTAATTGAGGCTATTTATAATTATAATACAAGGTCCCACGGCAATCCTCATAGGGGAGCCCATCAGCTTAGTATAAGGGCAACAGAGGAATATGACTCAGCTAAGGAAAGGGTTAGAAAGTTTATCAATGCAAAAACTATTGAAGAAATAGTTTTTACAAGAAATACTACAGAGTCCCTTAACCTGATTGCCCAATCCTACGGAAGAGAATTTATAAAAGAAAATGATGAAATTGTATTGGCAATTTCAGAACACCATAGCAATATTCTTCCCTGGCAGAGAATCGCAAAGGAAAAGAAGGCTATTTTAAAATACATGTATTTAAACGATGATGGTCGTATAGAACCAGAAGAAATAAAGAATAAGATTACAGGTAAAACTAAAATTGTATCTATAGCCCATATGTCTAATGTTCTGGGAACCATACATCCTCTAGAAGAAATAATAGAATATGCTCACAAAATGGGAGCACTTGTTATTGTAGACGGTGCCCAAAGTACTCCTCATATTAAGGTAGATGTTCAAATCCTTGACGCAGATTTTTATGTATTTTCTGGCCATAAAATGCTTGCTCCCATGGGAATAGGTGTATTATATGGGAAGAAGGAAATACTAGAAAGTATGCCACCATATTTAATGGGTGGAGATATGATCGAATATGTATACGAAGATTATGCAACCTTCGCCCCCCTACCCTATAAATTTGAAGCTGGCACCCAAAATGTAGAAGGTGCAGTAGGTTTAAAGGCTGCAATTGATTATCTAGAAAGAATAGGTATGGATAAAATTGAAGACCATGAAAAAGCATTGGCTGAATATGCCTTAGACAAAATGTTTTCTATACCCTATGTAAATGTTCAAGGACCTAAGGATTTAGATATGAGAGGTGGAATCATTTCCTTTACCGTAGATGATGCCCATCCCCATGATGTGTCTACTATTTTAGACTCCTATGGTGTAGCCATTAGGGCAGGCCACCACTGTGCCCAGCCTTTAATGAGATACCTAAATCTCCCTGCAACATCAAGGGTAAGTTTTTACCTATACAATACAAAAGAAGATATTGACCAATTTGTTGAAGGATTAAAAAATGTTAGGAAGTGGTTAGGCTATGGATCTTAATTCTATATATACTCAGCTTATTATGGAACATAATAAAAGTGGTCATAATAAAAGGCCTTTAGATAGTCCCGATATTATTGAAAGGGGACATAATCCAAGCTGTGGTGATGATATTACCTTGCAATTAAAAATCTCTGACAAGATTATTGAAGATGCCGCCTTTGAAGGGGTTGGCTGTGCCATATCTCAAGCCTCTACCTCTATGATGATAGATTTAATAAAAGGCAAGGATATAGAAGAAGCATTAAGTTTAGTAGAAACCTTCATTGGTATGATTAAAAAAGAAATTACATCAGATGAAGAATTGGAAAAACTAGAAGATTCAATTGTACTTCAAAACATTGCCAATATGCCTGCAAGGGTCAAATGTGCTGTCTTAGCTTGGCATACACTTAAGGAAGCCCTAGGATATAATTAAGAGATGTCTATACTTGACATCTCTTTTACCATTAAATCAGCTTGTCTTTACCATACTTTTGAAAATATTCATCCCTTAGCATTGAAAAAATCAATTGGCTACGATATCCCCTTTCATCCCTATAAGATTGTCTTAAGGTCCCTTCATGAATAAAACCTAGGCTGGTGTAAAGATTTATACCTACAATGTTATCTTCAAATGCATCTAACCAGAACCTATTCATTTCAAGATCTATGAAGCAATATTCTAATAGTCCCAATATGAATTCCTTCCCATAGCCTTCTCTTTTGACGTCAATTACAACCCTTCTAAATTCAAAACTTTTGGATTTATTATCAATAACTGATAAACAGAAACCTATCATTTCCCTATTGGTCTTTGTCCTAATTGACAGAAGTAATGTATTCTTAGATTTTATTTCTGCTAGATGGTCTTCGTAAGTCCCCTGAAAAACAAAATTCCTATTTTCAATAGCTTCTTCCATTTCCATTATTATAGGGATTTCTTCTTCAACTGCATCATAGACTTCCAATCTAGGAGTTTCAAAAAGTAATTCCATTTACTCCCTCCATTTACTATGACATAAGAACTAATATCCTATATTACTTTACCACTTGTCATAATGAATCTTTTCTTCATTATACCTATCTTTTGGGTCTTTATCATGTTCCTTTACCCCTACCACTACTAAACCAATTGGAATAATATTTCCTGGTAAATTTAAAGTTTCTGACATGGCATCTACAAGATGCTGCCTAGAATAAAGACCACACCATACTGCCCCTAAACCTAAACCATGTGCGGCCAGTAGCATATTTTGAATGGAGGCAGAACAATCTTCTACTAAGAAGCCCATATCCTCTTGTTTACTTGTATCCCCACAAACCACTATTCCACACCCTGCATTCGGTAACATTTTTGCATATTGGTGAAAATCAGCAATTTTATCTAGTACTTCCCTATCCCTTACCACTATATATTCTCTTGGTTCATAATTGTGGGCTGAAGGAGCCTGAAAGCCTGCCTTAAGGATTAACTTTAAATCCTCATCTTTTATTGGTTCACCAGTGAATTTTCTAATACTCCTTCTAGTAAATATTGCATCTAATACATTCATCAGATCACTCCTATCTTTTTCTAAACCAATAAATTCTTGTGAACTTACCTTGTTAATTATAATTATAACAAATTTAACATTTTTTCCAACATTTATGGACCATAGAAAATATCTTCTCCTAACTTATATGGTAATTGATATTTTTTTACAAACTTATTAGTTACTCCCATTTTTTGTTTAATCTCAAAACTTCAGGGTAAGATATAGTAAACGACAAAAATAACTATTAAGAGGAGGATGTATATGGCTATTTATGAAAAAATGAATGAATACTTATCAAATTTGGCTGTACTAAATGTAAAATTACACAATCTACATTGGAATGTGGTAGGACTTCAATTTGTTCAAGTTCATGAATTTACTGAGTCAATATATGATGATTTTTTTGAAAAATTTGATGCTGTTGCAGAGTTATTAAAGATGAAAAGTGAAAAACCTTTAGTGAGAATGGTTGATTATTTAGAAAAAGCATCCATTAAAGAAATTGATAAGGACAAATTCTCAACTGCAGAAGTCCTTGATATATTAAAAGAAGATTTAGGCAAGATGAGAGAATTAGCAACTGAAATAAGAAATCTTGCAGATGAAGCTGGTGACTTCGTAACAGTTGCTGAATTTGAAGGACATGTTGAAGGTTACAACAAAAATTTATGGTTCATAGAGGCAATGTTAACACAATAATTTATTTTTAGTTTAGATATTTCTATTTTAAAA
>JAAYQJ010000202.1 GCA_012519355.1 Tissierellia bacterium
ATTAAGGATTCTTGCCCTAGTGAAAACCTATTAAAATATAAATTCTATTAATCTGAAAATCCAATTCGCAGCAACTCCTGCACATATGCCTCCTATTGTATGACAAAGGATAGCTGCACCAGTTAAGTTTCTAAAATTTAAGCCATCCATCATGGCCACATAGGTACTTAGATATCCGCTCCAGCACATGCACATGGCAGTAAATACTGCCACATCATGGGCTCTTGCTAGACCTTGAGTGATCATATTAGGTACTAAGCCTATGGCAGCCCCAGCTGCTCGAAGGGCAGTTATGGGCACTGAAATAGCTGATGGAGATGTGAAACCAAAGAGTGGCTCAATAATAAAGCTAATTTTTTCCCCTATCCAGGGAAGTAATCCTATTCCCTCATAGGCAGCACCTGTATATATGCCTGCTTCTGAAGTAGTATTGGTAAGTATCATAACAATACTGCAGATTACAAGTACTCCAGGAATAATATCGAAACCTACCTTTACACCTGATGCTCCACCTTCAAGCATAGAATTCATCAATCTTTCCCCTATGCTACCCTCCCTGACTTCCCTATACTCTAATATATCATAGGTGATACTACTATCTTCTTCGGCTTCCACTGTAGTACCATAGATCTTTTTAGTCTTCATAAGCATGAGACGGACTGATACAATACTTCCTATTATTGCTCCAATATTACCTACTATTGCAGCAAGTATAAAATTCTCATTGTTGGGGTTTGGCAATCCCATCATATATACTGTAACTATCATTCCCATACCATAGGCAGTTCCTATATTGGTTAGGGCTGGTAATTGATATTTCTTAAAATACCTACGAAATCTTTTATCATCTGCTAATGTAAGGACAGCTGGATTATCTGACAAATATGTTGTAAATATGGACATAACACTGGCCCCAGGGAGACCATATATAGGTTTCATTAAAGGAGATAGGAGTTTATTAGCTAATGCAATAACACCAAATTCTGTAAGTATATTTGCTATGGCTCCAGCTACAACAGCTATGGCCATTATGTAAAATACTGTATTCATCAGGAGGTCAAAGGCAGTGTTAAGTAAAGTACTTATGGAGTTTATAAAACCCATCTTATCTCCTAAAATTGCAAAAAAACTTATTAATAAAACTAAACAAATAATTCCTTCTAAACCTATTGCTTTCTTTAACCTAATTCCCTCTAGTTCATCCTTTTGCAACATTTCATTGCCATCCAAATTGTTCATTCCTATCACACCCCTTACCATAATAGTAGAAGAAATAATATTTTTGATTTATTATTTTTCTATCCCGCCTTTCTTAATATATTCCACTCTTAATATAGCATTAATTTATAAATAATCAAAGTGTAAAATATAACAAAAAAATAACTGAAGAATTCCTCTTCAGTTATTTCACCAATACATTTGGTAGGGTATAATAGTTGGTAACCCCAGATATTATACTTAGTTTTCCGATTCTAGTGTAAAGTCCAGCAAATTTTTCCTTATATATAAATAGGCCAATAATGGATTTGAATTTTTCTACTTTTAACCCATTATCTTGAAATACTATATGGTCCCTTGTAAAGGGTTCAAAGTATTCTTGGTAAAGATAATCTTTATCCCATGACTTCTCTAATTTGTTTTTCCATTCTTCAAAACTCAAGTCTTTCCCTGCATATACGCCTTTAGAGGCATTTAGGTCTAAAGGCTTCATAATATACTTATCCTTATTGTTTAAAACCTTGTCAAAGACCTCCCTATCACCCTTAAACAAACCTGTAATTGGGATATGTTTTTTTATAAATTCCCTTTCCTTATCAGATAGGATTTCTAAAGTATCCTCATCATGAAGGATTTTAAATATGATTTTATTATGCATTATTTGTGACCGAATGGAGCCTACACAACAGAAGGCCTTGTTTCTATAAGCTTCAATAAAGTCCGGAATCTCATGGGCCTTTTCTATTAATTCAAAGGTGACTATTCTCCTGTATACTAAATCGATCCTATAATCCTGGTAATAGAGTTTGCCATCCCTATATTTTAAATCCCTTGGGTCAACTATAATTGCATTAAATCCCTTTTTTATAAAGGCATTTTTGAATACCCCAAATTCTGCAGAAGTTCCACTTTCAGTAAAGTCTACTATGGCTATATTGGGTTTGTCCCCTCTTCCCGACCATTTACTGTAGATGCTTAAAATATCCTCTACCCAACTGTCTATTAATTCAAATAAGGATAGCTTGTATCTCTTTCCAAACTCCTTTAGGGCTTCAGTTTCTAATAAAATATTTCCAATAGTATTATCCTCATTCATGGCAGAAGACCCATCTGTATTAAACTCACAGAATTTATAATTATCATCCCCACCGTAGAATAAATCATATCTAGCAATGGGAACGTTTATATCATAACCATTATCAATAAGTATTAGGTCTTCTAATAAGGGTGAGTATTCAAATTTCTTTCTAAACTCCTTTGAGTTTAAATACTTTTCCGTTATCTTATTGGTTATGGACATTAAAGTATCTACCATATCATTAAACTTCTTTACATCTTCTTCAGTAAAGAACATGGGATGGTAAAGAAATGGTACTGGCTCTCCCTTATATATGGCAGTAGAATTGGCCACCTTATCTAAGCTTATCTTATAATCCTCAAGGTATTTTTCTGGATTAGATTTAACTAGGTCTATATACTCTTGATTTATTCTTAATGCCTCCATTATTTCACCTCAACTACATTATTTAGCAAACACCAGCTTAAAGCTGCCTTCCTACCTAAAGCATCCTTTTCCTTTGTTATTTCATAAGGGTTTTTTCCCTTATTTAACATATCTTCTAGGGGCTGTAGATATTTCTTTTCCTCTTCACTTAATCCTTCTTTACTAATTTCCAATATCCATTTTCCAATGTCTAAAATCCTTTCACCCTTAAGGGTTCCTTCTAGGCCCATAACTATAATACTAGCCTTTGAAGTCTTTACATCCTCTATAGTAATATCTTTAATATAATTATATACCTTATTTAAATTTTCTTCATT
This sequence comes from Tissierellia bacterium, assembly GCA_012519355.1. Lineage (GTDB taxonomy): Bacteria > Bacillota > Clostridia > Tissierellales > Tissierellaceae > JAAYFT01. The sequence continues at coordinate 3,040 of JAAYQJ010000202.1, forward strand.
ATAAAATATCCCCTTTATTAAGGCCACTGCTGAAAAGTTTAATGGATAGGGGACTGAATCCATCATCCTTATTTCAATATAATTTTTTGTTCTAACATCGGGGAAGAACATGGTAAATAAGTGTTCCAATTCACTGATTTTATAGTCTTCAGGATCAAAGATTTCCCGTACCAGCTTGTCTCCAGTAAATAGGACTTCCTTATCCTTAAATATGAAAATAGGAGGCCTATTTAGTAGGTAGTCTGCATATTTTTCATAGCTAAAATCCTCATCTAAGGCCTTATCTACGATACCACACCTATCATTATCACAATTATTCCATATTTCTGCCCTTAAGTTGTATTTAGGCCATCTTTCTCCTTCAAAGTAAAAACCATTATCAAATATTCCATGTAGGACAGGGGATAAGGCATTTGCTATTTTAAACTTTCTCTTATAGTCCTCTTCGGAGCCAAAATCTATACTAACCTGTAAAGCAGCAGTTCCCTTCATCATATTGTGGGCATGTTTACCCTTAGTTTTGAAATAATTAAACATAAAGTCATATCTCTTTTTGGGCAATAGCTTTAATTCTTCTATCTTACTTATTGGGTGATAGGAAGTAGTTATTAAAGCTTGATTTTTCCTATTTAATACTGGGATTATTTCATTTAAAAAGTCCAGGTATCCTTTTTCTATATCTTTTATCTCTGATTGGGCCCTAATACTCAATTCTAATTGGGAGCCAGGTTCCAAAGTTATGGTCTTATTCCCTTTGTTTAATTCTAGTATATATTCTTCTTCATAGGTTCCAGTCCAGCCAAGTTTTTCTAATTCTTTTAAGCTTTCTCCTACCCCTTCTTGGCCATAGTAGGAAATGGTTTTTAGACTATCCTTGTCTACTACAAAATGTTCAAATTCAATGCCTATTTTAAAGTCTTCCCCCTTCTTCTCCCCCTTCTTTATGTAATTGACCATTTCTCTTATTTGCTTGTTGTAATCCATTTATATTCTCTCCCTGATTTTTTATGTTTCGTGACTCTAGATATTCATACCCACAAATCTGTATTTTAATTATATTATATTTAATATTGAATAGTATATAATATATATTATTGCCATATATTCCTTAAAAATTAGGAGGTAAAAGCCATGGATAAGATAAGAATAGGTATAGTAGGATATGGTAACCTGGGCAAGGGGGCAGAACTTGCAATTTCAAACAATTTGGATATGGAACTTATTGCAATTTTTACAAGAAGAAATCCCAATGAATTAAATACTAAATCTAACCTGGTACATATATCTAAGGTCCTAGATTATAAAGATAAAATAGATGTAATGGTACTTTGTGGTGGCTCATTAAAGGATTTAGATGAACAGTGCCCCATGATAGCTTCACATTTTAATACGGTTGATAGCTTCGACAACCATAATAGGATACCTGAATACTATGAGAAGATAAATAAGGTGGCCCTGGAATCTAAAAAATTAAGTCTTATTTCTACAGGATGGGACCCAGGACTTTTTTCCCTTAATAGGCTTTTAGGACAGTCTGTTTTGCCCAATGGAAGAGATTATACCTTCTGGGGAGAAGGTATAAGTCAAGGCCATTCTGATGCTATTCGTAAAGTTATAGGTGTGAAAAATGGTGTCCAATACACTATTCCTATAAAAGAGGCCTTAGACAAGGTTAGAAATTGTGAGGATATTGAAATCCCAGTTAATAAAAGGCATAAAAGGGTTTGCTATGTAGTATGTGAAGATGATGAAGATAGGGATAGGATAGAAAGGGATATTAAAACTATGCCTAATTATTTTGAAGGCTATGATACAAGTGTATATTTTATTAGTGAAGGGGAGTTAAAAACTAATCATAGTAAAATGCCCCATGGTGGCTTTGTCATTAGGACTGGTATAACTGGAAATGGATCAAAGCAAAGAATGGAGTTCAACCTAAAGCTTGAAAGCAATCCGGAATTTGCTGCATCGGTTTTAATAGCCTTCGCTAGGGCAGTATATAGGATGGCCAAAGAGGGTAAAACTGGTGCTATTACTGTTTTCGATGTTCCCCTAGGCCTCTTATCTCCTAAATCCATGGTGGAATTAAGAAGAGAATTATTATAATTTTTGCTCCTATAGATATATTTTATAATAAAATGGGTAAGTATAGATTATATTAATACTAAATATATCATTAGGAGGATTGGATATATGGAAAAAATTATTAGTATTGAGTATTGTACATCTTGAGGCTATGTAGCCAGAGCAGTTGCTCTAGCAGAAAACCTATTGAATGAACATAAGAACTCCTTAGGCATGGTAAATATCATCCCTTCATCTGGTGGAGTTTTCGAAGTGAAATTAGGAGATGAACTGGTCTTTTCTAAAAAAGAGTTAGGCCGTTTCCCAGAAGATAATGAAGTAGAAAATATTATAAAATCAAAATTAATTTAAATAAAGCTACTGGTTAAACCAGTAGCTTTACTCTTTTACATAATCTATATATTGGTAGGCTACATCAATATCCTTATAAACCCTAGACTTATTTACTATCTTCCAATTTTCTAGCAAGTCTAGATTAGGCATTGAGGTATCAACCTTTTCAAAGGTCTTGAATATTTTCGTTATATAGGCCTTATTACACTTATCTAGGGTTTGTCTAGCAATTTCTCCACCACCAATAATAAAAGTCTCCATTTCATTATTGGGATTTATCTCCTTAAGCAAAGGATATAATTCTTCTATTGAGTTAATAACAATTATTCCTTCACCCTTATACTCCTTATTCCTAGTAATTACAATATTAATCCTATTAGGGAGAGGTTTTTTATCTGGTAAGGATTCAAAAGTCTTCCTTCCCATTATGATTATATTTCCTTCAGTTATTCTTCTAAACCGTCTTAAGTCCTTTGATATTTTGTATAATAAGTCTCCCTTGTATCCAATATTCCAATTATTATCTACTGCAAAAATTAAGATCATCCTGCCTCCTACTTAACAATTATTTATAATTAATCTTTACAATCCAAAATATATTATACCCTGTTTGAATAATAAGTAGAAAAGAAAAATTCCCTA
>JAAYQJ010000203.1 GCA_012519355.1 Tissierellia bacterium
AATTTCAATAGACATACCAAGTACTGCAAAGTTTTGAGGGATATCGGAAGTTGAAAATGTTCCACAGTTTGGTAAAATTCAAGGAATATTTCTTAATATTAAGGATGTAATGGAGAGCTATTGCTATGGAATCAGCAAAAACTATAGGCGAGAATTAAAAAAAAGTTATGTGTGAAAAGTAAGATATGTCGATAAATTATCTTACTTTTCGTTTTTTGTATGCTTACTTCTTGACAAGGAATAATATGGAATATTATAATAGTGTTAGCATTAAAGCATACACGCATTTATGAGAGGGGTGGTAGATTGATTAAATTGGATTTTAAAACTAAAAATAATGGAACTCCTGTTCTTAAAAGAGTAGAGATAGATAATTTAGCAGAAAGAGTTTTACAGGACTATAATTCAAAGATCCTTCAGGAACCTTGCAGTTTAGATGTTGAGCATTTTTCAGAATGTTATGCCGGATTGGAAATGGACTATCAAGATTTGACGCAGAATCAATCCATATTAGGAATGACAGTATTTAATGATTGTTATATTCCTGTATATGATGCAGATAATAATAAAGCGAAAAGAATACCAGTAAATGAAGGGACTATATTAATAGACAATAGTCTTCTGAATGAAGAACAATTAAGAAGAGGCCGCTTTACCCATGCACACGAGATAGCACATTGGCTTTTACACAGACATATTTACACAATTAATAAAATGCAGATGACATTATTTGATAGTGCTATCCCAAATGAGCCAGTGATAAAATGCCGTACAAACGATATTGAAAGTACAGGGAAAAGGCAGCTTGTAACTGATGATGATTGGATTGAATGGCAGGCGGATTATATGGCTTCAGCATTATTGATGCCTAAGAAAATCTTTAACAGATATGTAACAGCTAAATTTAAGTCAGCAGGTATGGTGGGAATGTGTTATGAAATGGGAACTGATTTTGAAAAAGATTTATGGGCAGATGTCTTAAGCCGTGAAATTGCAGATATATTTGACGTATCTTTAACAGCTGCAAAAATAAGACTTAAAAATTTGAATTTCATTAAGGAAAAACAGGAATATAAGCAGTTTTCTATTATCTAAGTGTTCAAAACTCAATTTTAAATAAATAATGCTGACAGTGGAAGGAGGTGTATATTATGAGTAGTAAGTTTGGGGATTTTATTGCAGAAAAGAGAAAACAAAAGGATATAAGTCTAAGAAAGATGGCAGAGCTGTTAGATATCTCTCCGGCTTATTGGAGTGATATTGAAAAAGGGAGAAGAAATCCACCTAATATCAATAAGATGGAGGAAATAGCAAAAATATTAGGACTAACACCAGAAGAAACAGATTATATGATTGATATAGCATCTGAAGATAGGGATGAAATCCCTATGGACTTACCTGATTATATAAAAGAAAGTGGTTTGGCTAGAACTGCCCTTAGAAAAGCACGTAAAATCGAAAGTGAGGGGAAAAGTGATATTACAGAAAAGGCTTGGCTTGAATTTATTAAAGCCTTAGATGAGAAAGAGTAGGGAGGGGGATACTCATGAATGATTATTTTAAAGGTATGATAGAAGAACAGTTTTACCAACAAATTTTTGATACTTTAGAAGATGAAATAATGAATAACTATTCTGAGTATGACTTAACATTAAGAGCTAGAGATGTAATAGAAGTTTTAGAAGCTACATTGGACAATATAGAAATATTAAGGGTCAATAACATCAAGCAAGATGATGAAGAAGTAAGTTTTGATATACTTGTTAATTGCGATATAGAAATAGG
>JAAYQJ010000204.1 GCA_012519355.1 Tissierellia bacterium
ATATATACTATAATAAAGGAGGAATTGCATGGAGAAAACTTTTGAGTTAAGTTTAGCTGGAAGAACTTTAAAAGTTACCATAGGTAAAGTAGCTGAACAAGCAAATGGTGCATGTTTAGTACAATATGGGGATACAGTTGTACTAGCAACAGCAACAGCATCTAAAGAACCTAGAGAAGGAATTGATTTTTTTCCACTAAGTGTTGATTATGAAGAAAAACTATATTCCGTTGGTAAGATACCAGGTGGTTTTATAAAAAGAGAAGGTAGGCCTAGTGAAAAAGCTATCCTTACATCAAGGTTAATAGATAGACCACTTAGACCTTTATTCCCAGATGGATATAGGAATGATGTTCAAGTAATTACTACAGTACTTTCTGTAGATCAAGATCATTCTCCTGATATAGTTGCAATGATTGGTTCATCAATTGCATTATCTATTTCAGATATACCATTTAATGGTCCTACAGGTTCAGTATTAGTTGGACTAATAGATGATAAATTTATCATCAATCCGAATAGTGAAGAAAGAGAAAAATCAGATATACATTTAGTAGTTGCTGGTACTAAAGATGCCATTATGATGGTAGAAGCAGGTGCAAATGAAATCCCTGAATATAAAATGTTAGAGGGAATTTTAACTGCTCACGCTGAGATTAAGAAAATATGTGAATTCATAGAAGGTATTGCTAATGAGGTAGGCAAAGCTAAAGCTGAATTCTCTGTTTTCAAACCTGACGAAGAAGTTGCTGAAAAAGTAGTAGAATTTGGAAGAGAAAAACTAATAAAAGCCATAAACACAGTAGAAAAACAAGAAAGACTAGAAAATATAGATAAAGTAAGTAAGGAAATCAAGGAAGTATTTTTAGAAGAATATCCAGATTCTGAAAATGACATTAATGAAGCAATTGAAACTATGCTAAAAGAAGAAGTAAGGAGATTAATATTAGAAGAAGGCATAAGACCAGATAATAGGAAGGCTGAAGAAATTAGGCCTATAACATCAGAAGTTGGGTTACTTCCTAGGGCACATGGTTCAGGATTGTTTACCAGAGGACAGACTCAAGTTCTTACAATAGCAACATTAGGTGCAATTAGCGACGCTCAAGTAATAGATGGGATTGGGGAGGAAGAGTCAAAACGATATATGCACCACTATAATTTCCCACCTTATTCAGTAGGAGATGTAAGACCTTTGAGGGGACCTGGTAGAAGAGAAATTGGCCATGGTGCATTAGCAGAAAGGGCTTTAGAACCAGTAATACCTTCAGAAGATGAGTTTCCATACACTATTAGGTTAGTTTCAGAAGTCTTAAGTTCCAATGGTTCATCATCACAAGCCAGTGTATGTGGTAGTACCTTAGCTCTACTAGATGCTGGTGTTCCAATAAAAGCTCCAGTAGCTGGAATAGCAATGGGATTAATTAAGGAAAGTGATAAGGTAGTAATCTTATCTGATATTCAAGGTATGGAAGACCATTTAGGAGATATGGACTTCAAGGTTGCGGGTACTAGAAAGGGAATTACTGCAATACAAATGGACATTAAAATTGCAGGTATTGATAAACCAATTTTAGAAGAAGCATTGGAAAAGGCTAGAAAAGGTAGACTTTTCATCCTAGACAAAATGGCAGAGACTATTTCTACTCCAAGAGAAGAGTTATCTCCATATGCACCTATAATGTACACTATGAATGTTAACCCTGATAAGATAAGAGATATTATAGGACCAGGCGGTAAGATGATTAATAAAATCATAGATGAAACAGATGTTAAAATTGATATAATGGATGACTCAGGTAAAATCTTCATTACAGCTACAACATCTGAGGGTGGTCAAAAGGCTATGGAAATGATTAATAGCATTGTAAAGGAAGTAGAAGTCGGTGATATTTATCTAGGAAAAGTAACAAGAATAACTAATTTCGGTGCTTTCTTAGAAATATTAAATGGTAAGGAAGGACTCCTTCATATTTCAAACATTGCTAGGGAAAGAATAAATAAGGTTGAGGATGTCTTATCCGTAGGTGATGAAGTACTAGTTAAAGTAATGGAAATAGATAATCAAGGCAGGATTAATCTATCTCGAAAAGTTTTACTACCTGAAGAGCCAAAAAAAGAAGATTAACAGTAGATGCATGAACCAGAAACAAGGTTCATGTTTTTATTTTATAGAATAATAATTAATCTCACGAATATATATTAATGTAAAATATAATGGAGGTAATGAAATGAGATTAATTATTATTAATAAAAGGACTTTAATAATATTTTCCATTGCATTAGTATTAATCATACTTACTTTGGTGAGCACTTTAGTTTATAATAGGGTAGAGGAGACTTTTAACTCCGATGTCTATTATCAAGGTAATATAGATGAAAAAATTATAGCATTTGCATGTAATGTTGATTGGGGTAACGAGCATATTCCTTATATGCTTAAGATTTTTAAAGACAACAATATCAAGATAACATTTTTTGTCACAGGGAGATGGGCAGAAAAAAATGAGGAAATCTTAAAAAGTATTTATGAATCTGGCCATGAAATTGGAAATCATGGCTATAATCATATGGACTATGATAAATTATCTTATGAGAGAAACAAAGAGGAAATTGGAAAAGCACATAATATAATAAAGGAAATTCTAGACATTGATTCTAAGTATTTCGCCCCACCTTCAGGAGCTTATAATGATAATACTATTAAAGCATCAAAGGATTTAGGATATGATCTTATAATGTGGAGCATAGATACAATTGACTGGCGGAAAGATAGTACTAAGGATATAATTGTTAGAAGGGTAACTGAAAAATTACACAAAGGGGCAATTGTTCTTATGCACCCAACGGAGGAGACAGTAAAGGCTTTACCAGACATAATAAATAATCTGTATAAAAACGGATATAGAATTGGAAAAATTAGCGATGTAATTAAAAGCAACTAATTGTAAGTAGTAACTAAGGAGGAAAAGATGTATTTAATTGATAGGTTAGATAACGGTATAAGAGTTGTCATGGAGAAAATTCCATATATAAACTCTGTTTCTATCGGTATAATAATTGATTGCGGATCTAAAAATGAGAATAGGGATAATAACGGTACTACTCATTTTATTGAACATATGTTATTTAAGGGTACCAAAGAACGAGATGCAAAAATGATAGCTGAAAGCATAGATAATATAGGTGGGGTCCTAAACGCTTTTACAAGTAAAGAGACTACTATGTATTATGCAAAGGTATTAAACAACCATATTGAAGTTGCTATGGACATACTAAGCGATATGATAGGCAACTCATTGTTTAATGAAGAGGATATTGAAAAAGAAAAATCAGTAATACTTGAAGAATTGTATATGTATCAAGACTCCCCAGAAGATTTAGCTGTAGAATTATTGAATGAGATGATGTTTGAAGGGACAAGCCTTGAGTATCCTGTTATTGGAACTGAAGAAACTATTAAAAGTATTAAAAGAGAAGATATATTAAATTACTTTTCAAATAATTATATTCCTGAAAACATGATAATTTCAATAGCAGGAAATATAGATGAAAGAGAAAGTCTGAAACAGTTAAAACATTACTTTGGAAGTTTTAAAAATTATAAGCTAAAATCAACTGATGTAAATAACCCAAGAATCGATTATAGTTTTACAAATAAATTAGACATAATAATTAAAGATACTGAACAAATAAATCTTTGCATAGGGATGGAAGGTCTTCCAGTGATTTCACCCAAAATGGAAGCTTTAATGATATTAAACAACATATTTGGCGGTAGTATGAGTTCAAGGTTATTTCAAAAGATAAGAGAAGATTTGGGACTAGCCTATACTATTGAAACATTCCCTTCTTCTTTCAAAGATACAGGTATATTGAATCTATTTTTGAGCCTCCATCCAAGCCAGGTAGTAAAATCCATTCAAGCCATAAATGATGAAATTAATCATATAAAGAAAAATTTAATATCAAAAGATGAATTGAAAAAGGCAAAGGAACAATTAAAAGGAAACTATGTATTAGGTATGGAGAATACTTTTAACAGGATGTATGAAATTGGTAAATCTTTATTGATTTTTGATAGGGTCTTTTCCCAAGAAGAAATCATAAATAAAATTGACTCTATAACTATGGAGGACATTGGAGAAGTAAATAATATTATTTTTAACAGGAAAAAGTTTAATATTGCCTTAGTAGGGAAGGCTGACAATATAAATGAGGATAAAATAAAACAAATATTATTTCAATGAGGTGATCTAATGATGAATGTAAAAGTAGTTAATAAGAGTAGGTTTGACTTACCAAGGTATGAGACTGATGGGTCAGCAGGTCTAGACTTGCAGGCCAATATAGAAGAGCCTATCACATTAAAACCTTTAGAAAGGGCTTTAATACCTACTGGTTTGTACATTTCAATGCCAAAGGGCTATGAAGCACAAATAAGAGGAAGATCAGGCCTTGCACTAAAGCATGGAATTACTCTAGCAAATGGAATTGGAACTATAGATAGTGATTATAGGGGAGAAATAAAAGTAATATTAATTAACCTAGGCAATGAGCCCTATAATGTAAAAGAAGGGGATAGAATTGCACAGATGGTATTTATGAAATATGAAAAAGCAGAATTAGAAATAGTTAATGAACTAGATGAAACAAAAAGAGGTAAAGGTGGATTTGGTCATTCTGGTTATTAGTGGTCAATTATGATCTTATCATAATTGATATGTTATAATAATAAATTAACCCCAATATACTTTATTATATAAAGATAATTATTATTAAATTTCAAATAGGGAGGGGTTCACTTGAGACTTATAGATTTGGGACATAAGGAAATTGTTAATCTAAATAACGGTGGTAGACTTGGATTAATAGCTGACAGTGATTTCTTAATAGATGAAGAAAGTGGTAAAATTATATCACTATTAGTTTCCGAAAGAAAATTTGGATTGAGATTACTAGGTTTAGATAGTATCGATACTGAAATTCCATGGGAATCCATTAGAAAAATTGGTTATGACATGATTATTATTGAAACAGACCCTATCTAGTCCTTTATTCTATATTTCCCTTTTTTAAACATATATCAATATAAGATATATGTTTTTTATTTGCATATATTTGATTTAAAGGTAAAAGATAATAATACTTTATTTCATAGGAGGCAAAAAAATGAAGAATAATAACAAGGAAAGCATTGATAAGGGAAAAGATAAAGTTGAAAATATTAAAGAAGTTGGTGTACCTAATATACCAGAAATGAAAAACAATATACAGTTTATTTCCATTATTGGAGAAGTTGAAGGGCATAACATGGCCCCTGGAGATAAAAAAGCTACAAAATATGAACATATTATTCCTATATTAATTTCTGCTCAACAGGATCCGAAAATTGAAGGCTTATTTATTATACTTAATACAGTTGGGGGTGATGTTGAAGCTGGTCTTGCCTTGGCTGAATTAATAAATTCAGTAGACAAACCCAAGGTTTCTTTGGTACTGGGTGGAGGCCATAGTATTGGTGTACCATTAGCTACTTCAACCGATTATTATTTCATAGTGCCTACTGCTACTATGACTATACATCCAATTAGGACAACTGGCTTGGTCATAGGAGTACCTCAAACCTTTAGATATTTTGAAAGGATGCAAGAAAGGATACTCAGCTTTATCCTCAGAACCTCTGGAATAGATAGAAATACCTTAAAAGAATTAATGTATGCTACTGATGAAATTGCAAACGATGTTGGTACTATTTTAGTAGGTGAAGAAGCTGTAAAGTATAACCTAATTGATGAAGTGGGTGGATTTGCTAAAGCTTTAAAAAAATTAAATGAGATGATAGAAAGTAAAAACCAATAGAATAGCTTATAAAACTATGCTATAATAACTACAGTACTAACTTTAAAGGGGGAATATATTTGAATTTATTAGAAGCAATTGTATTAGGTATTATTCAAGGAATTACAGAATTTTTACCTATTAGCAGTTCAGGCCATTTAGTATTATTACAGAACTTATTTGGGATTAAAGAAGGAAACTTGTTTTTTACGGAAATGCTTCATTTAGGTACCTTGGTCTCAATCATTGTAGTCTATATAAATGATGTTATAAAAATTATAGTGGAATTTTTTAAGCTTATTATTTCTATTATTAGAGGAAAAAAGATTAAAAGTTTAAATAAATATCAAAAGTTAGGACTTTTTATTATTTTAGGTTCTGTTCCAACTGCAGCTATAGGCTTGCTATTTAAGGATTTTTTTGAATCCTTATACTCATCCATGTTACCAATAGGATTTGCTTTTTTACTTACAGGTTTGTTACTTTGGATATCAGAGAAAAGGGCCTTTCAAAAGAAAGGTATGAAAAATATGACATCTTTAGATGCTATTTTAATTGGAACTGCCCAAGGTATTGCCATTATACCTGGTATTTCTAGATCAGGTTCTACAATAGTAGCTGGTTTATTAAGAGGTTTAAATAAAAACTTAGCTACAGAATACTCATTTTTGTTAGCTATACCTGTTATTTTTGGTGCTAGTCTATTAGGTATAGTTGATGTAATTAAACCTGATACTCAAGTATTAATAACTCTTCCTTTATTTATTGGAGTAATCACATCAACTATAGTAGGTATAATTTCTATTAAGTTCTTAATCAACTTAATAAATAAAAATAAATTACATTACTTTTCCTACTATCTATGGATCCTTGGAATAATTGTTATTCTAAGTCATTTTATTTAGTTTGGAAATAGAGGTGACTCATTTGAAAAAAAATAAAACTAATGTTAAAAAAAGAAAACAAAAGCCAAATAGTTACAAGTATATTAAAGATATATATGGCATAATAATTATTGCCTTTGGACTATTATTTCTATTAAGCTTATTTAGTTCAAGGATGGGAATTATTGGCTCCTTTTTAGCAGGAACCGCCTTTTCTTTTATGGGCTTTGGAGCATATTTTTTTCCCTTAGTCATATTATTCAGTGGAATGATTTTTATCCTTAATAAATTTGATTTTAAAGAAAAAAGGGTTATATTAGCTGCCTTACTTATATTTCTAAGCCTTCTAGTTTTCTTAGATAGTGCAATCCCTATTAATTACACAATAATTGATAGGATAAAAAATGCAATAACTTTAAGCAAGACTAGCAAAGGTGGAGGAATTATTGGAAGTTTCTTTGGCTATTTCTTTTATAAATTGTTTGGGTCAATTGGAACCTATATTGTTTTGATATTTGTTATTTTTGTAAGCATATTACTAATTACTAATAAAAACTTAACTGAATTAATGAATAAAGCAAAAAGTCCTATGAAGAAATTCATCAAGAATTCTTCCAAGCCAAATATATCTACTCCAACACCAGTTGACCATATAAAAGAGGATATAAATGTAGTTGAATACAATACAAACAATGGAAAGAAATTATTAAAAGAATTGCACGCTATGGATGAAAAGGAAAATATACATAATGAGATTAAAATGAACATAAATAAAAGTACAACTTCCTATGTTTCTCCTTCATTATCACTATTAAAATCTCCAACCATAAATCAAGACACAAATGATAAAAAGGAGATTTTAAATAATGCCAGAATAATAGAAGAAACCATGAGTAATTTTGGAATTGAAGCAAAGGTTATAGAAATCAATGTTGGCCCAACAATTACTTGTTATGAATTACAGCCTTCTCCAGGAATTAAACTTAGTCGAATAGTCTCCTTATCTGATAATATTGCTTTAAGTTTAGCATCTTCAGATATTAGAATTGAGGCACCCATTCCTGGTAAATCTGCCGTCGGTATCGAAGTACCTAACAAGATTAAAACCAGTGTCTTTTTAAAAGAAATAATAGTATCAAAAGAATACCAGGAGATAGATTCGAACCTGCCACTTGCACTGGGTAAAGATGTTGCAGGCAATGTAATTGTGTCTACCATAGATAAAATGCCACACCTTTTAATAGCTGGAGCAACTGGTTCTGGAAAATCAGTCTGCATTAATACAATTATTACAAACATTTTATACAAATCCTCTCCTGAAGATGTAAAACTATTATTAATAGATCCTAAAGTTGTGGAACTAAGTGTTTATAATGGTATACCACATTTGTTGATACCAGTTGTTACTGATCCAAAAAAAGCTACTTCTGCCCTTAGTTGGGCAGTGGAGGAAATGGAAAAAAGATATAAACAGTTCGCAGAAAACAGTGTAAGGGATATTAATGCATATAATAGCAAGATGAAAAATAAGGGTGAACAGCTTCCGAAAATTGTAATAATCATTGATGAGTTAGCAGACTTAATGATGGTAGCTGCACAAGAAATAGAGGATTATATCTGTAGACTTGCTCAAATGGCAAGGGCAGCCGGAATGCATTTAATAGTTGCAACCCAAAGACCTTCTGTCGATGTAATAACAGGAACTATAAAGGCCAATATCCCATCCAGAATATCTTTTGCTGTTTCTTCTCAAGTTGACTCTAGGACTATCCTTGATATGTCAGGTGCAGAAAAACTAATAGGTAATGGAGATATGCTTTTCTACCCTTCCTAATATTCGAAACCTGTGAGAATTCAAGGAGCCTTTATATCTGATGAAGAAGTAGAAGCTATAGTAAAATCTATTTCAATAAAGGATGAAAACCAATATGACTTGGATATTATTGAAAAGTTAGAGAATCCAAAAGATGTTTTCTTTGATGATGGGGATGAACTATTACCTGAAGCTATATCTCTAGTGGTTGAAGAGGGACAAGCTTCAATTTCATTATTACAAAGAAGGCTAAAAATTGGTTATGCTAGAGCAGCTAGAATAGTTGATCAAATGGAAGAAAGAGGCATTGTTGGAGGTTATGAAGGTAGCAAACCCAGAAAAGTATTAATTACACCAGAAGAATTGGATTCAATTACTAGGAGTGATAACAGTG
>JAAYQJ010000205.1 GCA_012519355.1 Tissierellia bacterium
CCTATCAGCCCTAGAAGCCATAAGAACTGAATAAAACCAAATAAACAAAGGTGGCTAAAATTAGCCACCTTACTATTTATCTACCTGATTATTCATTAGACTCTTGATATTCTAGTGCAGCCCTTATAAAATCCCTAAATAAAGGATGGGCCTTTGTAGGTCTAGACTTAAACTCTGGATGGAATTGAACACCTACAAACCAAGGATGGTTCTTTAATTCAACCATCTCAACTAGCCTTTCATCTGGAGATACTCCAGAAATAACAAGGCCTTCTTCAACTAACCTATCCCTGTATTCGTTGTTAAACTCATACTTATGCCTATGTCTTTCATAGATTATTTCATCATTATATATTTCAAAGGCTAAAGTATCCTCTTTGATTTTACAAGGATATATGCCTAATCTCATGGACCCATTTGTAGCTTCAGCATCCTTTTGCTCAGGCATTAAATCGATTACAGCATAAGGAGTCTCTGGATCTATTTCTGAGCTATGGGCTCCTTCAAATCCTGCTACGTTCCTTGCATATTCAACTACAGCCAATTGCATACCAAAGCAAATACCAAAGAATGGAATATTGTTTTCCCTTGCATATTTAATAGCTGCAATCTTTCCTTCAGCACCCCTATCTCCAAAACCACCAGGTACTAAAATCCCATCTACATCCTTCAATAAGGACTCAGCATTATCATCATTCACATCTTCAGCCTGAATCCATTTTATGCTAACATCGATATTGTTGGCTATGGCACCATGCCTTAAGGACTCTGCCACAGAAAGATAGGCATCCTTCAACTCAACATATTTACCAACTAAGGCAATATGAACCTTGCCCTTTGGATTCTTAACTCTTTCAACTATGTCATTCCAATGGGATAGGTCTAGTTCACCGCAGTCTAAGTTTAGTTTATCTATAACTAGCTGGGCTAAACCTTCCTTTTCAAGCATCAAGGGTATCTCGTATATAGTAGATGTATCCATATTTTCAATTACCTCAGAAGGATCTAAGTCGCAGAATAATGCAATCTTATCCTTTAACTCCCTTGATAAGGGAACCTCAGTCCTACATACTAAAACATCTGGCTGGATACCGATACTTCTAAGTTCCTTTACGCTATGTTGAGTAGGCTTAGTCTTTAATTCACCAGCCTTAGATAAATATGGTACTAAAGTCACATGGACATACATTACATTTTCTTTACCAACATCATATTTTATCTGCCTAATGGCCTCTAAAAATGGTAAGGACTCTATATCCCCTACTGTACCACCTATTTCAGTGATTACCACATCTATTTCCCTTTCCTTAGATGCCCTGATAATCCTTTCCTTGATCTCATTAGTTATATGGGGTATTACCTGCACAGTTCTACCATCATACTCCCCTTTTCTCTCCTTGTTAAGTACAGTCCAATAAATTTTTCCCGTAGTAACAGAATTGTTTTTGGTTAAATTAACATCGATAAATCTCTCATAGTGGCCTAAGTCTAAGTCTGTTTCCGCACCATCATCTGTAACAAAAACCTCCCCATGTTGATAGGGACTCATCATTCCTGGGTCTACATTTATATAAGGATCGAACTTTTGAATAGTAACCTTAAGTCCTCTACTTTTCAATAACTGACCTAAGCTTGCAGCAGCTATACCTTTGCCCAAAGAAGAAACCACACCACCGGTAACGAATATATATTTTGTGGACAATTTGAAACCCTCCTCGAATCTTCAATTTCAACTATAGTATTTTATAACAAGGGAAAACTTATGTCAATGGAACCAAAAAAATAACCTGTAACTAGATTGTAATATATAATTACCCATAAATATAGTATAATAAAATTATAATAACAAGGGGGGGGTTACGAATGAAAAAAATAATTTCACTAACTTTAGCCTTCCTCCTCATACTGTCTGGATTGATACCAATCCAGAATGTATACGGAAGCGGCTTGTATGAGGAGGCAGGCAATATTTTACATGAATTAGGAATCTTAGCTGGAGATGAAAGAGGAAATTTAAACCTTAATGACTACCTAACAAGGGAACAAATGGTAGTTCTTTTATCAAGACTCTTGGGAGAAGAAGAACAGGCTAAGAATTTTAATGACCCACAAACACCAAATTTATTTACAGACATATCTAAATTCTATACTCCTTATATTAGGTGGTCTGTAAATAGGGGTCTAATTAAAGGAATGTCTGCTAATGAATTTGGTTTTGGACAACATGTAACTGTCCAACAATATCAAGCAGTATTATTAAGGGCCTTACAATATACTGAAGAATCCAATGATTGGCCAAATGTACCAAAAACAGCAGAAAAGCTTAATCTAATGGAAAATTTACCCCTAAGTCCAACTTCAAAGCTAACTAGGGGGCAAATGGCAGTTATGACATTAAATGCC
>JAAYQJ010000206.1 GCA_012519355.1 Tissierellia bacterium
GAATGAAATATGAAGGAAATCAGTATAAAGAGCTACAGGCGAAAATAGATTTAATTTCCGATATTGAAGCAATAGTGAAAGAGGCAGAACAACAAGTAATAAATGATAAAGAGATAGGTATTAGTAACGCCAGTAGATTAAAAGGCATAGGTCAAAATCGTAGTAGAGAAAAGATGATAAATAGAAAATCTGAATATATAGAATTGGATAGAAAAGAAATCTCAAATGAAGGAAAAGTTGTTTATATAAATTCTGAGGAAGATAATGACTTTGCAGATGATTTTAAATTACTTAAACAGATTCAAAAGGAGAGATTCGATGAAGAATAAAATTAAGATACCTTCAGGGGGAATAGGAGAAGTTGCAGATTATAAAGAACAAATAATAGAAGATTATAGAGATAACCCTTTTATAGAAGCTTTACCAGAAATTCTAACCAAGGAAGAAGTAATCCACAAGCTAACAAGTTATCCACCGTTTAATGAAGAAGAACGACATTTGGATGTGCATTACAGATATCATATTGTTCAGAGGCTATTTCAATATTTTCAGCCATTAAGTATTCATATAGATTTAGAGAGCAGAATATCCAGAATGATAAGACAAGGCTACTTAGCACGAAATCCATTTAATACAGAATACAAGAAAGGTCTTCATGATGGGTATGGAATGATTCAAAAGAAAAGCTTAGAGTTAACAGGAACGCAGGGAGTAACTACTACAGCTTATGGATTTACTATTATCGGAGCTTCTGGTATGGGAAAGTCTGTATCTATAGGGAAGATATTATCCTTATACCCTCAGGTAATTATTCATTCAAACTATAAAGGTATTCCATTTAGTCAATATCAAGTCGTCTGGATGAAAATAGATTGCCCTCACTCAGGCTCATTAAAGGAATTATGTATTAATTTTCTTATAACCATAGATAGCATATTGGGAACAGATTACTATAAAAAATCAATGAGAGGTAATTCATCAGCCAATACTCTTCTACCTGTTATTTGTCAAATATCAAGGCGATGTGGATTAGGCATGTTAATTATTGATGAGATACAAAGTCTAAGCTTAGCTAAAAGTGGTGGGGCAGAGAAGATGCTAAATTTCTTTATGACACTCATTAATACTATTGGTGTTCCAGTAGTGCTTATTGGAACGAATAAAGCAATGTCAGTATTACAGTCTCAATTTCGACAAGCAAGGAGGGGGAGTGGTCAAGGTGACATGCTCTTTGATAGAGTAAAGAGCAAAGATGAAATATCTTGGAACTTATTTATAGAAGGATTATTTGAATATCAATGGATAAGAAAACCATGCCCATTTAATAAAGAAATTAGTGACATTTTATATGAAGAGAGTCAGGGAATCTTTGATATAGCAATCAAACTATTTATAATGGCACAAGTAAGAGCTATGGCTACAAATAAGGAAGAAATTACTCCAAAGCTAATAAGAAATGTTGCAAAGGAGAATTTAAAGCTTGTTAAGCCAATGTTGGATGCACTAAAGAAGGGTAATATAGCAAAGATAGCTCAGTATGAAGATATAGCTCCAATAGATTTTGATGAGTTCATGAATCAACAAATAAGCAATATAAACTTAGATAGAAAAA
>JAAYQJ010000207.1 GCA_012519355.1 Tissierellia bacterium
ATTGGAGATAAAAAACTAGAAAAAATAGTGGAAGCCTTTAAGGAGCAAAGAGAACTTAGGGATACCATGGTATTTCTACAACAATACGATATATCAGCTAATTTAGGTATAAGGATTTATAAAAAATATGGGAAAGATACCATAAATATAATTTCAGAAAACCCTTACAGGTTATCAGAAGATGTATTCGGAATTGGATTCAAAATAGCTGATAGAATAGCCAAGAAGATGGGTATTAATAACGAGTCAGCATATAGGATTGAAGCAGGTATAAGGTATATAATAATGGAATTTGCAGGAAATGGTCATAGCTATATTCCCTTAGAAGAACTAAAACCCTATGGTTCAAAACTACTCCAAGTAGAAGAAGACCTTATAGAAGAAGGTGTTAGGAGCCTAGGTATTAAAGGAAGTGTCAATCTCATTTCAGATGAAGGGAAAACCCTAGTATACTATACTCCCTTCCATATGGCAGAAAACTATGTAAGTAGAAAATTGGTAGAACTATCCCAAGTGAAATTAGAGGAACTGGACATAGATTTAGATAGGGAAATAAAGAAAATAGAAGAGGAAGAAGATATCAACTTTGCAACAAATCAAATCCTAGCCATAAAGGAAGCCATGAATAATGGACTCCTAGTTATTACAGGAGGACCTGGTACAGGAAAAACAACCATAATTAAATCCATAATTAAGCTATGTGAAGATTTGAAGCTTAAAGTGGTCCTAGCTGCCCCTACAGGAAGAGCAGCCAAGAGGATAACAGAGACAACAGGTAAGGAGGCAAAAACAATACATAGGCTATTGGAATACTCTTTTTTAGAGGATGATATGGCCTTTGGTAGGGATGAGGACAGTCCTATAGATGGGGACTTAATCATCATAGACGAAGCTTCCATGATAGACATACTACTTATGAATTCACTACTAAAGGCAGTAAGCTTAGGTACTAGATTAGTCTTAGTAGGGGATGTGGACCAATTACCTTCTGTAGGTGCAGGTAATGTATTAAGGGATATTATTTCATCAGGAGTAGTTAAGGTAGTTAGGCTAGATGAGATATTTAGACAGTCTGAAGAGAGTTTGATCATAGTAAATGCCCATAGGATTAATAAGGGAGATCCTCCCTTATTAAATGAGAAAGGCAAGGACTTCTATTTTATCTCTGAAAGCAATACAGAAAAAATAGGAGAAACCATAGTAGAGCTTTGTAGTGAGAGATTACCAAGCTTCTATGGGGTAGACAGGGTAAGGGATATACAAGTCCTAACTCCAATGAAAAAAGGAGAAGTAGGCATAAATTCATTAAACCAAAAACTTCAATCAATATTAAACCCAAAGACTCCATCCAAGGCAGAAAAGCAAATAGGAAGTGAAATATTTAGGGTCGGGGACAAGGTCATGCAAATCAAAAACAACTATACAACTGAGTGGAAGATAATAAAGGGCGGAATAGAAGTTGAAAAGGGAGAAGGAGTATTTAATGGAGATTTTGGGTTTATTACTGATATAGATGAAGAAGACAGGGTATTGAAGGTCTTATTCGATGACGAGAAGGAAGTAGAATATGAATTTAACCAATTAGATGAGTTAAAACTTGCCTATGCCATAACTGTTCACAAGTCCCAGGGTTCAGAGTTTCCAGTAGTTGTCATGCCAATAGGTTGGGGACCACCCATGCTACTAACTCGAAACCTATTATATACTGCAATTACAAGAGCTAAATCCTTAGTAGTATTAGTTGGAGAAGAAAAATACCTATATATGATGATCAAAAACAACAGGATAAGCAAAAGATACTCAGCATTAGATAAGAAAATGAGAAACTATATTTCTATTCTTATGGGGTGATTAGACTTGTTTGGCATTTTCAATAATTTGCTTTTTTCGAGTAGGCATATTTGCCTTATGTGTAAAGAAAGAAGTGGTAATGCAAAGGGATACATATGTAAGGAATGTTTCAACAACCTAGAAGTTATAAATAAGGAGGTTTTCATAGAATCACCTTATATAAGCAAAGCCTATTATTCCCTATTATACAATAGATTTATGAGGGAAATGGTAAAGAAGTTTAAATATGAAGGTAAAAACTATCTATATAAGCCCTTTGGGGGAATAATGTTGGATACAATTAAGTCTAAGGGTTTAGAGAACAAGGTAGATTTAATAGCCTATATACCAGCCCACAGGAGAAAAGAGGCCCTAAGAGGATATAATCAGGCTGAACTATTGGCAAGCTATATTGCAGAAAAATTAGACAAGCCTTTATTAAAGAATAATCTAGTAAAACTAAAATGGACTGAGGACCAAAGTCACTCAAATAAGGCAGAAAGGGTAGTAAACTTAAAGGATTCCTTCCATATAAAAAATCCAGATGAAATAAGGGGAAAGAAAATTCTCTTAATTGACGATATAATTACTACAGGGGCAACTATGGAAGAATCCAGTAGAGTTCTAATGAACAATGGAGCCAAAGAAGTAATTGGCCTTGCCCTAACATCAAGTAAAAAGTTTTAAAGGATGTGAAAACATGGATATAAGGAACTGTACTAGGTGTGGGAAAATCTACAATTATGATGGATTTAAAATATGTCCTAGCTGTAGAAGGGAAGATGAAGAGGATTTTTTAAAAGTAAGAGAATACTTATATGACAATCCTGGGGCAACTTTACATGAAGTCCACGAAGGAACTGGAGTAGATACCAATAAGATAATTGAGTTTCTAAGGCAAGGAAGACTGGAAGTTGCAGACGACAGCAACCTAATACTTGAATGTGAAATATGTGGTGTCAGCATAAGAACAGGCAGGTTCTGCGATAAATGTGCTTCCGACATGAAAAGGGAATTTAGCTCAGCAATTAAAAGACCAGAGAAAAAGCCAATACAGAAAGAAAAGGAAAGATTTAGAGTAATAGACAGGTATGAAAAAAAGAGATAAAAAAGTTAAAGAAACACCTTTTTTTACCGATACTAATATTAGAATGGTAAGAGGGGTGTTTTTTTATGAGAATAAACAAGTTAAACAACATTTTCCAAATATATAATAAAAATACCAAAACCAGCAAGGCTTATGGAGAAAAGAGAAAAGATGGAAAAGATGAAATTAAACTATCGGAAAAGGCCATAGAATTTCAACATGCCTTAAAAAAGGTTAGAGAAGTAGAAGATATCCGCGTAGACAAGGTTGAAAAGATAAAAACTCAAGTTAAATCTGGTACTTATTATGTAGATGGAAAGAAAATTGCAGAGAAGATGTTAGAAGACATTGGTTTTAATAAAAAAATCTAATAGTTGGTGATAAAATGACCTTTATGGAAGAGTTAGTATTAGTACTAAAGAAGGAATTGGATGTGTTGAAGGATTTAAAGGAATTAACCTTCGAAAAGACAGATTTAATAATAAACAATCAAATTAAGGAATTGGAAGCCACTACTAAAAAAGAAGAAGATTTAATAAATCAAGTTGCCCTTTTAGAGGAAGAAAGGGAAAAGTTATTAGACACTTGGGGGGTAGGTCCCGACACCCCTATTTCTAATATTATTGAAAGAATACCAGGAGATAAAGGTGACCTGCCACTTATTAAAGATGAAATGCACCATGTTATGGAAGAACTTTTTTTGAGGAATAAATTAAACAGGGATTTAATAGAGGAAAACCTTCAATGGATTGATTTTAACATTAATTTAATTTCCAATATGCAGGTACAGCCTAGTTATGGAAAGGACACTAAGGATAGCAAGGTGCCTGGGAAAAGTATATTTGACAGGAAGGTGTAATTATGGGATTTGGAGGTCTTTATATATCTATTACAGGATTGCAAGCATCTAAGCAATCCTTAAATACTGTTTCTCATAATATTTCAAACTCAAACAATAAAAACTATGTAAGACAATCTGCTTTACATGCTACAAATCCTTACACAACTATAGGTGTTGGAAGGCTGGAAGTAGGTACTGGGGTAAATGTAGCAGAAATAAGGCAAATTAGGGATGAGTTTTTAGATCTAAAGCTAAGGAGAGAAATAGCCAGTTTCGGATACCATTATGCCAAATCTCAAATATTAGAGGATATAGAAGCAGTATTTAATGAAATAACCAACAGTGGATTACAAAAGGTAATGGACGATTTTTGGAATAATTGGAACGAACTATATAAGGAGCCAGAAAGCCTAACTATTAGGGGTTTAGTCCATGAGTCTTCTGTGGCCTTTGTAGATACAGTAAACCATATATCTACCCAGTTGAATAACATCAAAATGAATTTAAATAATGAGATATTGAATAAGGTTCATGAAACTAATAGTATTCTAAAGAGAATTGGAGAATTGAATAAAGAGATTAAATTAGTAGAAGGAGAAAATAGTAAGATAAAGGCCAATGATTTTAGGGATGAAAGAAATGCACTATTAGATAGGTTGGCTGAATTAATGCCAGTTACTTCCTATGAAAACTCCTTTGGAGAAGTAATAGTCCATCTAAAGGGGAAAGAACTGGTCAGTGGAAACTTTATCAGTACTATAGATATTAATTTGAATAATGAAGGACTAGCTAATATATATTTTTACAATACAAATGAAAAAATTGAGCTAAATGGATTAGGAGAATTAGGTGGCTTTATAGACGCAAGGGATGAGTCTATAACCTATTATACCAATAGGTTAGATATCTTAGTCCATACAATTGCTAGTGAAATAAACAAGCTCCATAGTACGGGATATGATTTATTGGGAACTACAGGTACTGACTTCTTTACAGGAATTACAAGTGTTGAAAATTCAGCAGCCAATATTAGGGTAAATCCTGATTTGGCCAACTTCAATATGATAGCTATTTCCAGCCAGCCAGGTGTTATAGGAAATGGAGAAATTGCCAAGAAAATCCATGAATTGAGGAAAGAACTTCTATTTGGTGTTTATAATCCTGAAGACCCTTTTGCTGGTCCAGGAGATTTAGAGATGAATATAGATGATTATTATAGGGACATTGTCCTTAGCCTAGGATTGGAAAGGGAGGCATCTAGGACCATAGCAAATAACCAAGATTTCTTAATTAAATCCATAGATGAAAAGAGGAAGAGCATATCAGCAGTATCCTTAGATGAGGAAATGGCAGATATGATAAAATTCCAGCACTCCTACGTAGCCAATTCTAGGGTAATAAACGCCATAGATGAAATGGTGGAAAATATAGTAAATAGAGTAGGATTGGTAGGAAGATAGATTAATTCTAGTGAAGACTTGATAGTGGACGGTGATATTGTCATCCTGAAACGGGCAGGATAAGCTTTACCATGGAAGGATCTTAAGGCAGCAATTGTAGCTGCTTATCAATTCAAAATTCGCTGAAAGGAGCGGGTGTTTATGTTCTACGGATTAAACTCCGCAGTAAGAGGATTATTAGCATCTCAAAGAGCTTTATATACAACAAACCACAATATAAATAACGCAAATACGGATGGATATTCAAGACAACAAGTAGAACAAAGAGCTACAGACCCTTTTAGGATGCCAGGTATAGGCTTTTTAGGTACTGGTACAGAAATATATAACATCCAAAGGGTAAGGGATGCCTTTGTAGATTTTAAATATTGGAATGAAACAGCACCATTAGGTGAATGGGAAATAAAGAAAAACTCCTTAACAGAAATAGAAAAATTAATGGGAGAACCTTCAAATAGTAGTTTTAGAAAATACTTAGATGATTTTTATACAAGCTTAGAAGAATTGAGTAAAAATCCATCAGACCTAGCCTTTAGGGAACCTGTAAGAGAAAATGCTTTAGCCTTTACTAAACATATAAATGAAACGGCTACTAGGTTAATGGATATGCAAAAAGAAGTGGAATACAACATAGATATGAAGGTAAGTAAAATAAATAGCATAGTAGAACAGATTGGAGCCTTAAATAGACAAATCTACTCCCAAGAATTAGATGGGAGCCATGCCAATGATTTAAGGGATAGGAGAGAAGTTCTAGTAGATGAGCTCTCAAAAATTGTAAATGTTAGAGTAAACGAATCCCCAGCTGGCAAATATACCGTATCCGTAGAAGGTATCTCCATAGTAGACCACCTATATGTAAATAAAGTTGTATTTAATAAAGATGGTAATGATGGAGAGAAATTAACCTGGGAGAATGGTGGCATAATCAACCTAAAGTCAGGCGAACTAAAGGGCTTAATTGACGTATATGAGGGTAATGGAGAAAACAATACCTATAGAGGAATACCATATTATATAGATAAGTTAAATGAATTTGCTAAAGGATTTGCAGAGGGGTTTAATAGCATTCATAAGCAAG
Organism: Tissierellia bacterium; assembly: GCA_012519355.1. Classification (GTDB taxonomy): domain Bacteria; phylum Bacillota; class Clostridia; order Tissierellales; family Tissierellaceae; genus JAAYFT01. The sequence goes on from JAAYQJ010000207.1 coordinate 6,300, forward strand.
GCTATGGTCTAGGCTCATCAGCAAATGGCATAAATTTCTTTGTAGGTTTAAATAATGAAACAGATGACATAACTGCCGCAACATTAACCCTATCTGAAGAAATAATGAAAGATGTGAAAAATATTTCAGTAGCTGGAGTAGCGGGTGGACTAGCTGAAGACAATACAAACCTATTAAAACTAATTGCCCAAAGAGAAGATAAGGAATTCTTCACAGGAGGAGTATCCCAAGGAACCCCAGATGATTTTATAAAATCTATTCTATCCAGTATGGCAGTAGATAGCCTTCAATCAAAAAGACTTTATGAAACTCAAGAACTAATACAAAAAAATATAGAAACCAAAAGATCCTCCATATCAGGAGTAAACCTAGATGAAGAAATGGCAGACATGGTAAGATTTCAACATGTCTACGTAGCCTCATCAAAGATGATATCAACTATGGATATGATAATTGATGTTACTGTAAATAGATTAGGATTAGTTGGAAGGTAAAATAAGTGTATAGTGAAAAGTTTGGAATTATGAATTTTGAATGTTAAATTATAAATTATCATCCTGAGCGAAGGGAAGGATCTTAGACCACATAGTAGGACCCTAGCTAGTGTGAATTGATGAAAGGGGGAACAACAAGTTGAGAATAACAAATAATATGCTAATAAATAATATGACCTATAACCTAAACCAAACCCTACAGAGATTAGAAAAACTTCAATATGAATCTGCAGGTAAAAAGTTTAGGGTACCATCAGATGACCCAATAGGAGCCAGTAAATCACTTAAATTCAATACAGATATATCTAAAGTAGAACAATATTTAAGAA
>JAAYQJ010000208.1 GCA_012519355.1 Tissierellia bacterium
GATAAATCTGATATATGAATTAAACCATCTACTCCACCAAGATCAACAAATGCACCAAAATCAGTTAATCTTTGAACTGTACCTTCTCTTACTTGATCTACTTCCAAACTAGCCCAAAGTTCTTTTCTTTTATTGTTTAGTTCTTCTCTTTCTACTTCTTTTCTTGATAGTATTACTCTTCTTTTACTTTTATCAAAATCTATTATTTTAGCAATTAAAGTTTTTCCTTTATATGGATTTAAATCTGAAACATAGTTAAGAGATATTTGGGAAGCAGGCATAAAACCATTAATTCCATTGACTAAAACTGATAGTCCACCTTTTACAACATTTAATACTTTACACTCTACTCTTTCCTTCTCATTATAGAAGTTTTCAATAATATCCCAGTTTTTAAACTCCTCTACTCTTTTAGTAGATAATACAACATTACCTTCACCATCATCCAGTTTTACCACATATACATCTATTTCATCTCCCTGATTAAATAAATCCTTAGGCTTTACATCAGGGTCGTTTGATAATTCATCTCTAGTTATTATGCCATCTGATTTATAATTAATATTAACCATTACTTCGTTTTCTGTAATAAAAATAACCTTCCCCTTCACTACATCTCCTCTGTGAATCCTAGTAAATGAACTTTCAATTGCCTCCATCATCTCATTATTATTAATATTATCCATAATTTCAATAACCTCCTTAATTATCCAATCAGGTGTAGAAGCACCTGCTGTTATTCCAATTTTATTAAATCTTTTTAGTTCATCTAATGGTAGTTCATCTTTTGTTTCTATATGATATACATGTTCACAATACTTTTTGCTAATATCAGCCAGTTTTCTAGTATTTGAACTATGATATCCACCTATTACAATCATTGCATCTACCTTCATTGCCACTTCTTTACAAGATTCTTGACGTTGATTAGTAGCATTGCAAATCGTATTGAAAATTTTTACTTCCTCACCTTTCTCTTTAACAATTTCGGATAAGGCTTCAAACTTTTCCTGTGTATTAGTAGTTTGAGAAACTACACATACTTTATCCATTTTAGGAAGATTTAATGCTTCCATCTCTGAATTTATAATAAAGGCTTCGTTGTTACACCAGCCATTTATTCCAATTATTTCAGGATGATTTTCATCCCCAACTATTACTATATTATATCCCTGTTTTTGAAATTCTTCAACCTTCTTATGAACTGATTTAACATAGGGACAAGTGCTATCTATAATGTCTATATTTTGCTCCTTCATTTTATCTACTACTGCCTTACTAACACCATGTGATCTAATGACTACCTTACTATTATTAAGTCCATTTATTTCATCAATTGTTTTTAACCCTTTTTCCTCAAATTCCTTAACAGCTTGAGGATTATGGATTAAAGGTCCTAAAGAAAATATATTTTCATTAGTGTTGGTTAATTCTTTTTCTGTCATTTCTACAGCCCTTTTTACTCCAAAGCAGAAACCTGCTCTATCTGCCAAAATAATTTCCAATATTTTTTCATCCCCTTTGCTTAATTGAATATATGGATTTTAATATATCTTTGCTAACCAAGAGGTAATCCTCTTTAGAAACCCTTTTATTATGATAATCAGAAAGATCTATTCTTTCTCCAAAATATATGTTTATTCTACTGAAAGGTTTATAATTTCCCTCTATAAAAATTGGTAAAACATTAGCCTTTGATTTAAGTGCAATAAGTCCAACTCCAGGTTTTGCATTTTCTAAATCAATGTTTTTTACCCTTGTCCCTTCTGGGAAAATTCCTAAAACACCTTGATTTCTTAAAACATTTAGAGATTTCTTAAAAGTGGATAAATCAGCTTCATCCCTGTCAACAGGAAAAGCACCTAATTTGTTTAAAAAAAAGGCTGGAATTTTATACTTAAATAGTTGTTTTTTTGCCATCCAGGAAACTTGTCTAGGATATACGATAGATATAATTATAGGATCGAAATTATGGATATGGTTTGAACAAAGTATAAGACTTCCTTCATCCTTTATATTTTCTTCCCCAAATACTTTAATTCTATATAAAATCTTGAATACAATAATTGCAATTTTTTTTACAAAGCTATAAAAGGACATTAACTATCACCCTTTATTACAGATATTATTTCTTTTACACATTCATCTACTGTCTTTCCAGTTGTATCTAGAAGATAAGCATCTTCACTTATTACTAATGGTGAAATCTCCCTTGTTGAGTCTATTCTGTCTCTATTCTCAATTTCCTTTTTTATATCTTCGTATGAAATTTCTGTATCACCTTTTTCTAGTAATTCCTTGTATCTTCTCCTAGCCCTTTCTTCAACACTAGCTACAATAAAAAATTTAAAGTCTGCATTTGGTAAGACTACAGTTCCAATATCTCTTCCATCCATTATCACAGACTTAGTCTTGGCCAGTTTTTGTTGAATTTGTACCATGGCTTCTCTTACTTCTTTTATTTTAGCTATATAAGAAACATTTTTACTTATCCTATTTTCTCTAATCTCTTTATCTACGTTTTCATTATCTAAAAAAATTTGATTATTTCGAAAATCAATAGAAGTATTTTCAATAATAGACTTAACATCTTCAATGGATTTAGGATCTAGGCCCTCATTTAATACTTTTAATGTTAAGGCTCTGTACATAGCACCAGTGTCTACATATTCAATTGACAATATTTCAGCTACCTTTTTAGCAATAGTACTTTTGCCAGCTCCTGCTGGTCCATCTATGGCGATTGTAATATTATTATCTAACATTGGCTTCCTCCTAAATATAGGATACAAAATAATAACCACCCCTGGGTGGCTTACGCTTTAAACGACAAATCAGGTCTTAAGGCTTTAGCTTCTTTCAAATATATATGTTTAACTTCCTTTTGCTCTAAATCAGAATTGTACAAAATCATAACCCTAATACATTTATCAATGCTTCCAACTACATTCAATTCATTAAAACACATTAAGGCAGCATTGATATAACCCAACTGTCTAGCAGCCTTCGCTGGATATACCTTATCTAAATCGGAAGTAGAAGAAAAAATTATACTGATTACCCTATCTCTATCAATATTATTATTTCTTTCGATTTCTACTAATAACTCTCTTGTAGCTTCCAATATACTTTCAGCAGTATTATTTTCAACTGTAGTAGCTCCTCTTATAGCTACAGTTTTCATCGTATCACTCCCTATTAATTATATATTAATTTTTGTCAGTTAACAAGAGATTTTAATATAAATTAAATATTACTACCTGCCAAAAATCCGGTTGAGTATGCGATTTGTAAGTTAAAACCACCCGTCAAAGCATCAACATCTATAACTTCTCCAGAAAAAAATAAGCCAGGGACTATTTTTGATTCCATTGTAGAGGGGTTTATTTCCTTAACATTAACTCCTCCAGATGTAATAATGGCTTCTTCTATAGGCCTTAAGGATTTAAAAGTCAGTGGAAAACTTTTAATTAAAGCCACCAATTTCATCCTTTCTTCTTTATTTATTTGATGTATAGGTTTTTCTGGCTGAATTTCTGCTAATTTAATTATTATTGGTATAATTTTTTTAGGCAATAAATCATCCAAGCCATTTTTTATCTGCTTATTATTACTCTGGTTAAAATCCCTTAATATTCTATTATCAAGCTTTTTCTCATCTAGAGCAGGTTTAAGGTCAATAAAAAAGTGGATACTTTCATTTAAATATTTGTGTAGATAATTACTCATAGAAAGTACAATTGGGCCAGAAATTCCATAATGGGTAAAGAGCATTTCACCAAACTCTTCATATATTTTTTTATTTTTGACAAAGACACTTAAGTTCACATTTCTAAGGGATAAGCCTTGTAAATCTTTAATCCAATCTTCTTTTATTTCAACTGGAACTAAAGAAGGCATCAATTTAGTAACTGTATGTCCGAAACTTTTAGCAAACCTAAAACCATCACCAGTTGATCCAGTTCTCGGATATGACTTCCCACCAGTAGAAATTATTATTTTGTCAAATTGAATTTCATCCTTCCCAATTACAACAACAAATTTATTATCTTTCATATATATGTAATCAACCTGTGAATTCAACAATATTTTTACATTGTTTTTAACTAGAAAGTTCTCTAAAGCTTTTATAACATCAGAAGATTTATCACTTGCTGGAAATACTCTGTTTCCTCTCTCAACCTTAGTTTTAACACCATAGCCTTCCAACAAATTGATAATATCTCTATTATTAAAGCTATAAAAACTACTATAAAGGAAGTTTTTATTCTTCATAACATTATCAAAAAATTCCTCTATTGGTGCATTATTAGTAATATTGCACCTACCCTTACCTGTGATAAAAAGCTTTTTTCCTATTCTTTCATTTTTTTCAATTAAAGTAACATCTTTTCCTCTAGAACCTGCAATTCCAGCAGCTATTATCCCAGCTGGCCCTGCACCTATAACTCCTATTTTCTCATTCATATATATTACTCCTTTAAATGTGATGTGTCATTTAATAAAGTTAGCACATTATTATATTGCCTGCATTCAATTATACTGAGGGAAACGTTGTTAAGGGAAATATTCTTATAGAAAGCATTTCCCATACCTAGTAAATTCAAAATAATAATTTTCAGGGTGGCATTATGAGAAACAATAGCAATGTTTTTATCTTTATTTTCGATTAAAACCTTTTCTACATACTTCATAACTCTATTTTTTAAATTATCTAAAGTCTCTGCTCCTTCTAATTTAAACTTGTCAGGCTTTTTCATCCAGATTAAATACTCTTCTTTATATTTTTTTTGAATCTCAGCCAAGGTTAAACCTTCCCATGGACCAAAATTTATCTCCTGGATTTCCTTGCTCTCTACTACTGGTTTATTTATCATACTGGATATTATCTCAGCTGTTTCTAATGCTCGTGATAAGTCACTACTAAATATTATGTCTATATTTTCATCAATCAATCGTTTACCTAATTTTCTTGCTTGTTCCCTACCAATATTGGTAAGGTTTGCATCTTTTTGCCCTTGCACTTTTGACAATATATTCCATTCAGATTGCCCATGCCTAATTAAATATAGTTTAGTCACAATATCCCTCCCAGTACTATTATGTATTTATATTATAGCAAATATGACTTAATTACAAATATATCATTTATGATAATATTTGTTATGATATGTAAAGGTAAAAAATAAAGCGAAAAAATCGCTTTACTTATTATCAATATTAGAATCATAGACATTATACTTATTCCAAATTCTTTCCAACTCTTCAAAGCAAGTAGTTATATTTTCTCTCTTTTCTAAACCAATTGCTACGATTAGGGCATTTATTAAACTCATAGGAGCTACTAAGGAATCTACAATGGAAAGCATATCACTAGTTGCCACTAATGTAATGTCTGAATACTTTGCTGCAGGCGAAATTAAGCTATCAGTTATGCTTATAATTTTACATCCTTTTTCTTTACAAAAGTCTAAGGCTTCTAGAGTTCGTTTTGAATATCGAGGATAACTAATACCTATTATTACATCTTCTGGATCTGCTCTAAACAATTGCTCAAATACATCATTAGCACTAGAAGTAACTACTTTTATGTCCTTGAATAAAAAGCTTAAGTAAAATCCTAAATATCCTGCTAGAAATGAAGATGATCTTAAACCTAGTATGTAAATATTTTTAGCTTTTAATATTAGTTCAATAGATTCTTGAAATGCTCCATGTCCAGTTTCGTTAATAGTCCTCTGAATGTTTTCCATGTCTTTTTCCATAACTCGTCTTAAAGCTCCTTCTTTATTGGAATACTTACTTACCATGGACAATCTTTGGACAGTTGTAAGTTTGTTTTTTACAAGTTCTTGTAATTGACTTTGCAAATCCTTGTAACCATCATATCCTAAAGAATGAGCAAATCTAACGACAGTTGATTCACTTACACCGACAGACTCACCTAATGTTAATGCAGTCATAAAGGCAGCCTTATCGTATTCATTGATTATGAATTCAGCTATTAGTTTCTGTCCCTTAGTAAAACTATTAAAATCTCTTTGAATTTTCTTAATTAAATCTACATCCATGACCAAAACACTCTTCCTTATGATTTCTAATTAAATTATAACCTTCCTCTAAGGCCTTAATATTTAGCTCTTCAGTACCTCTAGGAATTCTATTACAAACAGCCTTTTCCAATGAAGCTTTTGATACAATTTTTGTTATTTCATATATAGTGCCTAAAGCTATTACATTAGATACCATAGGATAACCTAAGGAGTTCATGGCAGTTTCTATTATGGGTACAAGGTATATCGTTATATCCTCCCTAACAGGTACATTGGGGATTGATTTGTCCATGATTAAGATTCCATTAGGTTTTATGGAATCTATATACTTATCGCAGGCAGTCTGTGTAAGAGCAAGCATTAAATCACATTTATCTACCTTAGGAAAATTAATCTCTTTATTACTAATGATAACCTCAGCTTTACTTGCTCCTCCTCTAGCCTCTGGTCCATAAGATTGAGACTGGACTACATTTAAACCATCGTATAAAGCTGCTTCCGCTAATATTATTCCAGCCAAAATTAGACCTTGCCCACCAGAGCCAGTTAATCTCAATTCTTGATGCAACATATTATACCCCCTTTGAGAAAGAATCTATGATCTTTTGATACTCTTCCGTATATTCCGGTCTGCTACTTTGATATATTTCTCCAATGATAAATTTTCCTTCCCTTTGTTCATCAGGTAGTTTATCATAGGCTGCAATATTTATTGCATTCTCCTTTAGATATACCATCATATCTACAGATTCTCCTTTTCTATTTTTCCTACCATAATAGGTGGGGCATATAGTTAAAGCTTCTATAAAAGAGAATCCTTTATTTTTAATTCCATTTTCCACCTGTTTAATTAACATGTTAGCAGTAAATATGGTACTCCTACTGACATAGGTTGCACCTGCTGCTTTTGCTAATTCACAAAGATCAAAATTCATATCTATATTCCCAAAGGGAGCGGTAGTTCCCTTATCTCCAGTTGGAGTAGTAGGAGAATATTGTCCGCCAGTCATTCCATAGGTATTGTTATTAAATACAATGGTTGTTATATCAATATTTCTCCTAGCGGCATGAATTAAATGATTGCCACCGATGGCTGATGCATCACCATCTCCAGTAATAACAATAACTTCTAAATTTGGTTTTGCAAGTTTAATACCTGTTGCAAAAGCCAAAGCCCTTCCATGAGTTGTGTGAATAGTATTAAAATCTAAATAACCAGAAGCTCTAGAGGAGCATCCAATACCTGATACAACACATATTTCATCCTTGTTGAGTCCTAAATTATCTATGGCCTTTACAATTGCTCTTGTAACTATACCATTACCACAGCCAGGACACCAAATATGGGGCAAGTTTTCTGTTCTGAAATACTCATTAACTAATTGACTAGGCATATTAAACCTCCTTAATAAAATCAACTATTTCTTGAGGTGTTATTAATTCTCCACTTACTCTTCCATACTTATCTACCTTAGTGTATTTACCTGCTACCCTATCGACTTCTAAATAGTATTGACCCACATTCATTTCTACAACAACTAAGCGATTTACTTTTTTAGATAGGTCAACAAGCTGTTTATCTGCCAATGGCCAAATAGTTATTGGTCTAAATAATCCTACCTTAAGTCCCTCTTCCCTTAATGTATCTACTGCAGATTTAGCAGCTCTTGCTGTTGAACCAAAGGCAACTATAGCAATATCTGCATCATCAAGTAAATATTCATCTGTTTCTACTATGTCATCTTTATTATCCTCAATTTTACCTACTAATCTTCTAACCAACTCTTCGGCTATTTTACTATTACTAGTTGGGAATCCTGTTTCACCATGAACTAAGCCCGTTACATGAAACCTATATCCTTCTCCAAATCCAGCCATCTCTGGTACAAGATCTCCTTCTTTTACTCTGTAAGGTTTATAGTCTTCAGGAAGACAGCTTGGTCTTTTCCTATTGTAAATTTCAATTTCATCAGCTTCTGGAAGTTCTATACTCTCTCTCATATGACCTATTACTTCATCTAACAGTAGTATAACAGGGGTCCTATATTTTTCCGATAAATTAAAGGCTTTAATTGTTATATCATAGATTTCTTTTACTGACCAAGGATATAATGCTATAATTGAATGATCACCGTGTGTTCCCCATCTAGCTTGCATAATATCACCCTGTCCAGGAGCAGTAGGTAACCCCGTGCTAGGTCCACCTCTTTGAACATTAACTATTACACATGGGGTTTCTGTAATTACAGCATAACCAATCCCTTCCTGTTTCAATGAAAACCCTGGACCGCTTGTGGCAGTCATAGATTTAACTCCTGCAATTGAAGCACCAATAATCGCAGATATACTTGCAATTTCATCTTCCATTTGAATAAACCTTCCACCAACTTTAGGCAACTTCTCTGCTGATAGTTCAGCAATTTCAGTAGATGGTGTAATTGGGTATCCAGCATAAAACTTCATACCAGCAGTTATTGCTGCTTCTACACATGCTTCATTCCCCTGCATTAGTTTTATCTTCTTCTCTACCATTTTATTTACCTCCTAAATAAATAGCAAAATCTGGACACCTAAGTTCACATTGGCCACACTGAATACAGGCTTCTAAATCCCTTATATTAACTTTTCCATTTTTTATTTCAAGGACATTTTTAGGGCAAAAAGCCACGCATATTCCGCATCCTTTGCACCAATTCTTTTCGACTATAAGAGAAACTTCAGTCTTGGCTGACAAATTTATTCCCCCTTTTATTTATTCCTCAATTTTATAATAACAAAGGATATAATGTAATGCAAGATTTATTTCATTTTTGTGAAATTTTATTATTTTATGCAAGATTAGTTTCATAATCTTGCATTTTCAAATAAAAAAAGCCTAAAATATTAGGCTTTTATACTGGATAAACATTAAATTCTTCATTCAATAAGTCATGGTCAATTTTGTATTTACTTGCATGTCTTTTCTTAAAAAATTCTAAGGCTACTTGTGGGAACAAGGCATAGGTTAAAACATCTTCGTCTTGTTCTATAAGCTCCTTGATCTCCTCCTTCAATTGGTCTAACTCGGGTTCTAATAAATCAGCTGGTCTACCTGTAAATACCTCTTCATCACCTATAATTTTTTTTCTTATTTCATCTGAAATTTCCAATGTAGGTTTTCCATATAAACCTTTAACATAATTTTTTGCTTCAGTTGGTATCATCTTATATCTCTCACCTAAAACAACATTAAACACCGATTGAGTCCCAACCATTTGACTCATTGGAGTAACTAAAGGTGGATAACCAAAATCCTTTCTCACTTTTGGTACTTCCTTTAAAACTTCTTCAAGCAAATATTCTTTACCTTGGTTCTTTAGCTGTGACACCAGGTTCGAAAGCATTCCACCTGGAACTTGATAAATTAATGTTTTTACATCCACACTTAGTACTTTAGAATTTAATAATCCTTCATTCAAATATTTATCTTTTAGTTTCTTAAAGTAATCTGAAACTTCAAGTAATAACTCCATATTAATATCAGTTGGATAATATGGTGAGCCTTCCAATGCAACTATCATAGGTTCTGTAGCAGGTTGTGATGTCCCATTACCCATAGGAGATATAGCAGTATCTATTATATCTGCTCCTGCTTCAATAGCTTTTAAATAGGTCTGATTGGCAATACCGCTAGTAAAATGAGAGTGTATTTCAATGGGAACCTTTATCTTCTTTTTCATTTCTTTGACTAATTTTTCCGCTGTATATGGTAATAGAATTCCAGACATATCCTTTATACATATGGAATCTACACCCAATTTTTCCATTTCCATGGCTAAGTCTACATAGTAATCTATATTGTGAACTGGACTAGTGGTATAACAAATAGCCCCTTGTGCATGACCGCCATACTTCTTTGTGGCTTCTATAGATGTTTTAATATTCCTAACATCGTTTAAAGCATCAAATATCCTGATAATATCTATTCCATTTTCAATAGATTTTTTTACAAACTCTTCTACCACATCGTCTGGATAATGTTTATATCCTAATAAATTCTGGCCCCTTAACAACATCTGTAGCTTTGTCTTTTTAAAAGCTTTCCTCAATTCTCTAAGCCTATACCAGGGGTCTTCATTTAAAAATCTTAAACAAGCATCAAAGGTTGCTCCTCCCCACACTTCTAAAGCATAAAATCCTACGTTGTCCAATTTCTCGGCAATGGGCAGCATATCCTCCAGTTTCATCCTTGTTGCAATTAAAGATTGATGGGCATCCCTTAAAATAGTATCAGTAATCTTTATTCCTGTCATTTAATACCTCCTGTTTTTGATTTTTCGATAATAAACAAAATTGGTGGTTTGTTTTGTTGATTTATAAATTCATGTTTTAATACATTATATTTCCCCTGATCTAGTGATGTGAGAAAGGTCTCCACTGCATTTTTTTCTTCCAGACCTCCCTCATGACCAATATAACAAGTAATCAATAAAACTCCATTTTCTTTTAACAAGCCTAAAGCCTTTTCTAAACTTATTAAGGTAGTTTCTTTCTTAGTAATAATACTTTTATCTCCCCTTGGCAAATACCCTAAATTATAAATAACAAAATCCAGTTCTTCTTTAATATATATATCTATGTTTTCATGCCCATCTAATATTAGTATAACATGTTTGCCTAGATTTTCACAATCCAATTTTTCCTTTGTTCTTTCTATAGCCTCCTTTTGTATATCAAAACCATAGACTTTTCCTGTATGCCCGACACATTTAGCTAATATTAAAGTATCGTTCCCATTGCCTACTGTGCAATCAAGTACGACTTGTCCCTGTTTAACGAAATTAAGCATAAATTCCTTTGAGATTTTTATAGTATTTACTATTTCCTTAAAACTCATTTATACCACCACAAGCATCACATTTATGTTCAAATAATTCCTCTATATTTAGCTCAAAATAATTGTCATCTTTCTTATTAAAACCCTTCTTTATCAAGAAGTCATTTTCCTGTCTACAATATAGCCTTACAACACCTTTTTTTAGAAGCATATTGGATAAAACCCTTAGAAGTCCATCTCCTAATCTCTTCCCTCTCATTTCTTTTTTTATTACTAAATATTCCAAAAACCATTTATAGTCTTTTTCCTTCACTTTACCTATGCCTCTTACTTCTTCATCTTCTATAACTACATAAATGATTCCATCTGTATCCCTATCATTAATATTCTCTTCTTTTAAAAGTTTATTAACTTTCTCTAAATCTCCCTCAATTAATTTTCTAAAGTAAATCATATTTCACCACTTCATTATAATTTTTTTAGATACTCAATTTCTTCATCCTCTAAGTATCTCCAATCGCCAATATTTAGCCCGCCTAATTCTAGCTCTCCCATTGCAATACGCTTTAATTTTTTCACAGGATGATTTATAGCTTCGCACATTTTCTTAATCTGTCTATTTCTACCTTCATATATAGTAATATCAAGTATTGATTCATCTTCAAATCTTCGTAATATTTTTATTTTTGCTTTAGAGGTATATCTACCATCTATTTTAATTCCCTTTCTAAACTTTTCTAACTCAATTTTGTTTGGAACACCCTCTACTATGGCAATATATCTTTTTGGGATTTCATTGGCGGGGTGGGTTAGTTTATAGGTTATATCTCCATCATTAGTCAATAGTAGTAATCCAGTAGTATCTGCATCTAGCCTACCCACTGGATATATCCTTTCCTTTACACCTTCAATTAAATCAGTAACAATCCTTCTATCTTTTTCATCCTTCAATGTAGTAACATAGCCAATAGGTTTATTCAACATAATATAGACTTTTTTCTTTTCTGGCTTAATAGGTTTATCATTAACCTTAACCCTATCCTTTTCTATATCAATTATAGTTCCTAACTCCTTTATAACCTTATCATTAACTTTAACCTTACCCTCCAGAATTAATTCTTCTGCCTTTCTTCTAGATGCAACTCCGCATAGGGCAATATACTTTTGTAATCTCATAGGTAGTCTCCTTTCTAGGTAGAAGATATATTTTATTTACCCTTAAACCCTTCTATTAATCTTTCTAGAATATTTGCTTTTCTTATAGATGACTTGGCAATTAAATCACTCTTATTGATTAATTTACCATCTAAAAAAGAATAGATATATCCGATTTTGGTCCCCTTTTCAATTGGGGCCACAAGTACATCTGGTACCTCAATACTTAGCTTAAGTCTCTGCCTTTCATCTTCTTTCAATAAGTATGTGAAACTAGAGTCTGTAACAAGATCTAAATATTTTTTCTTTCCCTTTTCTATATCTATTTTATGAATAAACTGCCCTTTATCATAGATTAAATATGGTTTATAGTTCGTAAAACCATAATCTAGTAGTTTATAGTTATCATTAAACCAATCCCTAGCATTTAATGAGACAGCAATTAACCTATGGTTATTTCTTGTGGCAGATGAAACTAGGCATCTTCCAGATCTCATTGTATAGCCTGTTTTAACTCCATCTCCACCCTTATACTCCCAAAGGGTTTTATTCTTATTATAATAATAATTATTCTCTAGTCTATTTGATGTATAGGATTTGGCACCAACTATCCTGGCAAAGACTTCATGTTTAAATGCTTCTCTTGTAATCAATGCCAAATCATAGGCGGTTGTATAATGACTGTCATCGTGTAAACCATGAGGGTTGGAGAAATTCGTGTTAACTGCTCCGATTTCCTTAGCTTTGTGGTTCATAAGTTCAATAAAATTCTCAAGAGAACCTCCAATGTGAATGGCAATTGCCACTGCAGCATCATTTCCTGATCTTAACATTAGACCATATAAGAGTTCTTCTAAGCTGATCTTCTCTCCTTCTCTTAAGTAAATACTTGAGCCTTCTATACCCACAGCTTCCTTTTTGATTATTACTTCATCATCTAAGTTTCCCTGTTCTAAGGCTACCAATGCCGTCATTATTTTGGTTGTACTGGCCATAGGCATCTTTATATGTGGATTTTTTTCATACAATATTCTCCCTGTACTAGAATCTATTAATATACTAGAACTACTGGTCAAATCTAGGTTTTCACCATATACTATACTAGAATATAAAAATATTATCAAGAAAATAACTATATATTTAGCTTTTTTCACTTGTATACCTCCTATTACTAATTAAAAGAAGCAAGATGTAAATCCTGCTTCCTAAGTTTTCTTATATCATTTGTGTTGGATCAAAGTTATCATTATTTGTATTATTTTTATTGTTATTAAAGCTTTTTTGCAAATTATCTGCCATTTTTTCAATGAATCCAAATAAATTGGTTAGAGCACTATTGCCTTCATCTACTGTAAGTAATTTTATTTGTTCATTACCAACTACTATAAAACCAATTGGAGATAAGCATACACCTGCTCCACTACCACCCCCAAATGGAAATTTTTCCTCCGAAATACCCTCTCTTTTGTCTCTACCTTTATTGAACTCACTACCACCAGATGCAAATCCAAAGGATATTTTTGATACTGGAATTATTACAGTACCATCTGCAGTATGAACAGCATCACCTACAATAGTGTTTACATCTACCATCTCTTTCAAATTAGCCATTGTAGTTTTCATTAAGCCTTCTATGGGATGTTCTGGCAAAAATATCACCACCCTTTCTTTTCTTTAGAAACCTAATATATACAACTATAATATAAACCAAACTTACCTTTATTATGCACAAAAAAAACATTTGGAATATGTCCTGATTAAAGCAAGGATGAACCAAGACGTCTTTATCCTTTATTTCATCTATAGTTTTATCCCTAAGGATAAACCCAAAGACTATACTTATAATACTCCAAATAACACCGACTATAATCCCTAGTAAAAATGGGTCATTAAGGCCTATATAGGTCTTCAAATAGAGCTTTTTTATTTTTCCCTTATCAATAAAATATCTTAATAACTCATAGGCATCAATTTTTTTAAAATTTGATAAATCTTTTTTATTCTTATTCTCCTTCTTTTCTTTTCTTGTTGAATCAATTTCCCTTTTTATTAATCCAAATAAATATGTAATTGTAACCTTATATTTTGATGAATCAGTAAATTCATAATGGAATTTAATCTTTATAGGCAAAATAATTAAAATGAAAACTATAAATAAAAAAATAACCAGATAAACCATAAAAACACTTCCCTTTCTACACTAACCTTATTTTGCCAAAAAAAAGAAAAAATAATACTAAATCTAGTATTATTTTTCCAATTCAAAATTGTCTAAGCTATTGTTAAAATCGTCTATGGCCGGGAGTTGTTCTATATTCTCTAATCCAAATGTCTTTAGAAAAAGGTCCGTAGTTCCATATAATATTGGCCTTCCTACCCTTTCTAGTCTACCTAATTCAGCTACTAGACCTCTTTCTATTAAAGTCTCAATGGCTTTATCACATCTAACTCCCCTTATTGCCTCAATATCTGATTTAATAACTGGTTGCCTATAAGCTATAATAGATAATGTCTCTAAGGCAGCATTAGATAAACTTCTTGTATATTTGGGGCTTGTAAGTTTTTTAATCCACTCAAAATGCTCTGGTCTAGTAGATAGTTGAAAAGAGTTATTGATTCTCATAATCCGTATTCCACGCCTATTATAGTCAAACTCGTTAATCATTTCTTCTATTATTTTTTCAACTTCACATTCTTTTTCTTCAATTATTGAAGCTATATCCTTTAACTCCAAAGGATCTCCCCAAGTAAATAACAAGGCTTCAATAATAGACTTTAATTCCCTCTTCTCCATAGATTTTGCCTCTTTCTATTTTTTGGTTATGATAAGATCAGAAAAATCCTCTTCTTGAACAACATTTATATGTTTTAGATTTATTAATTCTAAAATAGATAAAAAATATGTTATTATTTCATTTTTTGTGCAGTTCTCATCAAGTAAGTTACTAAAATATATAGTTTTCTCTCTATTTAGTCTTTCCTTTATAATTGAAACACATTTTTCTAAGGTATATTCTTCTCTTTGTATTTCTCTAACATCTAAAACTCTAGCTTCTTTATTTCTTCTTATAATTATGTTATTTAAAGCCTTTAATAAATCCTCTAGATTTAAATCACTAAGCTCTATATCATCATTAAAAGTATCTAGTACATCCTCTTTTGGCTTGTAGTAGACCTTTGACTGAATGTCTTCCATTTCTCGAAGCTTTTCTGTTATATGCTTATATTTTTTATATTCTACTAATCTCCTAACTAGTTCAGCCCTAGGGTCCACATCTTCTAATTCCATTTGATTATCCTCTATTTTTTCCCTATGTGGTAAAAGCATTTTAGATTTTATTTCTAACAGAGTTGCTGCCATTACTAAAAAGTCACTAGTTATTTCTAAACTTAATTCTTCCATTTTATGTAGATATTCTATAAACTGCTCAGTTATCAAACTTATTGGTATGTCATAAATATCTATTTCTGCCTTATCGATTAAATGTAATAACAAATCCATAGGGCCTTCAAAGACATCTATCCTTATCTTATATTCCATATACTACACTCCACAAATAACCTAATATTAAATCCAATACTTTTAAGACATTTGATATAATAGGGCTTAAAATTCTATCAATAGTATTAGTCCCTATAAGTATTATAAGAATTAAATACAAATATTTTTCATATCTATAAAAATAATATTCTAACCTTCTAGGTAATAAACTTGCTAAGATTTTTGAACCATCCAGTGGTGGAAAAGGAAGTAAATTAAATACTCCTAACATAATATTATACCATAATGTTATGATTAAGATATCTGGTAGTATAGGGTTTCTGATCTTAGCAAATATCAATACAAAGCTTACTATTATTGCTATAATGAAATTTATTAAGGGGCCTGCCAAGGAAACTAAAATAGTATCTCTTTTCCTATTTTTGAAATTAAAAGGATTTACTGGAACAGGCTTGGCCCATCCAAATCTAAAAATCAAAAGAAAGATAAATCCTATTAAATCCAAGTGTTTAAAAGGATTTAAAGTCAATCTACCTGATTTTTTTGCTGTATCATCTCCTAATAAATAGGCCATGTATCCATGACCTAACTCATGAAAAATAATAGCGATAAATAATCCTGGTAAGTTATAAATTATATTCATATTTTACACCTTTCATTAATATTCATATAAACATTATACAACCTCGACATATTAAAGTCGAGGTTTAAATGTTCCTTCTATTTATCTACCTTTTAGATATGATTTAATAGTCCTATTTAACATATTGAACAAATTTGCCTTTTCAATATCAGATTTAACAACTAAATTTACTTTATCTATTTCCTTTCCATCTAGTGTGATAATTAGTTCTCCTACTTCATCACCCGCAAACATAGGACTCTTTATTATATCTGGAAGAATAACTTCTTTTTCAATATTTCCTAATTCTCCTTTAGGTAAAAGAACAAAACTATCCCTTTCTAGCATTATATCGACCTCGTATAGTTTTCCCTTTTCCACAGGTAAAGTGGCTATTATATCCCCTTTTCTTCCTATAGTAATAGATTCATAATTAGCAAACCCATAATCTAGCATACGTTTTGCTTCATCAAACCTAATCTGGGAACTTCTTGAACCTAAAACTACAGCGATTAGCTCTAAGTCTCCTCGTTTGGCTGAAGCAGATATACAAAATCCTGCTTCATTAGTAGATCCGGTTTTTACCCCTGTAGTACCTTGGTATTCTTTCACCAATCTATTGGTATTTACCATTGTTTGTGTACTATTTTTATTTTTGCCTACTTGTAAATCATACATATAGGTAGTTAGCCATTCATTAACTATTGGATGTTTCAATAACTCTTTTGACATAATTGCTACATCATAGGCTGAAACATAGTGATTTTCATTTGGCAAACCACTAGAATTGGCAAAATGAGTATTTTTCATACCTAAAGCTTTTGCCTTATCATTCATCATCTGCACAAATATTTCTTCCGAACCTGCAATATGTTCTGCTAAGGCTACAGAGGCGTCATTTGCAGACCTAATAGCAATAGCCCTAAACAAATCTTCTACTGTTTGAGTCTCTCCTGCTTCCAAGTAAACTTGAGATCCACCCATTCCAGAAGCATGTTTACTTACCAGGACCTTGTCATCTAAAGAAATTCTTCCAGAATTTAAAGCTTCTACACCTAATAACATAGTCATTATCTTAGTAATACTGGCAGGTGCCATTCTTTCATGTTCATTTAATTTATATATTATTTCGCCAGTATTCACATCCATAAGTAATGCTGCCTTTGCATCAACTTTTAAATCTGGATTAGCATACACTCCAAAGGAATTTGTGAAGATTAAAAGTAATATTATTATGGGCGTAAGTCTTCTTCTCAACTTAATACCTCCATTCCATATATTTACTTTTATATTCTCCACAAATTTCCTACTTATGCAGAATAAAAATAAATGACATTATTTGGTTATACTTAGCTTATTGTATTTCATTATAAATTAACTTCTTAGCTTCCTTATTCTTACTACCGATAACAAAAATATCTAATAATCGGTCTCTTATTTCCTCAGCTCTACTTAAGTCATTGCCATGGATATAGGCCAAAGTATCTCCTATTTCCACTTTATCATCGACTTTTTTATTTAGTACAATACCTGCAGACATGTCAATTATTGATTCTTTAGTTTCCCTTCCCGCTCCCAATGCCAGGGCACATTTACCAACATCCTCAGCGTTAATTGACTTTACATAACCTTCAGTATTTGATTTTACTTCTAATACATATTTCGCTTTTGGTAGAAGGTCAGGATTGTTTATATAGGAAAGATCTCCACCTTGATATTTTACTAATTCTTTAAACTTTTCAAAGGCCTTTCCAGAATTAACTGCATTAATTAACATATTTCTTCCATCAATTTCATTATCAACCTTTTCCGCAAGGCATAGTAGCTTAGCACCTAGCACTAAAGTTAACTCATAAAGGTCTTCTGGTCCTTTACCTTTTAAAGTATCAATAGCTTCCTTTATCTCCAAAGCATTTCCAATAGCCTTACCTAATGGTTCATCCATATTTGTAACTAAAGCAATGGTCTTTCTACCATAAAGGTTACCTATGGCCACCATTTCCTTAGCTAAAGTTACAGCATCATCGATATTCTTCATAAAGGCACCAGACCCCACCTTTACATCTAGGATAATCCCATCTGATTGAATAGCTAGTTTTTTACTCATTATACTAGCAGTTATAAGGGAAATATTATCCACTGTCGCAGTTACGTCTCTTAAGGCATATAGTTTTTTATCAGCTGGAGTAATATTTCCAGTTTGACTACAAATTGATATATTTATTTTATTTGCAATTTCCTCAAACTCTTCATTATCCAGTTCAACCCTGAAACCCCTTATAGATTCTAATTTGTCTAAGGTTCCTCCAGTATGGCCTAGTCCTCTTCCAGACATCTTTACAAAGGGCACTCCACAAGCTGCAACCAAGGGGCCTAAAATTAAAGTAGTAGTATCTCCTACCCCACCTGTTGAGTGCTTGTCTACTTTAATGCCATTGATTTTAGACAGGTCAAAGCTATCACCTGAATTAATCATTGCCTTTGTTAAATCAAGGGTTTCTCTTTTATTCATTTTGTTTAAATAAATTGCCATTAAAAGGGCTGATACTTGGTAATCTGGAATAAGTTCATTGGTATAGTTTTCTATAAAAAAGTTAATTTCCTCTGTACTTAATTCATATCCATCCCTTTTTTTCATTATAATATCATACATTCTCATAAATATCCCCCATCAAATACTATACAGTATCTCTACAATTAGTTTTTCAAATTCATCCTTTACTTTCAGGGATGTTTCAACGACTTCTTCATGTTTTAAAGGTTGATCTAATATCCCTGCTGCCATATTAGTAATACAGGATATACCTAAAACCTTAACTCCTTCATGATTAGCTACTATTACTTCTGGTACTGTAGACATGCCTACTGCATCTGCCCCTAAAATTCTAGCTAACTTAACTTCAGCTGGAGTTTCATATGTTGGTCCTGTAAACCACATATATACACCCTCTTTTAAGTTAATACCTAGTTTCTCCCCAGCTTTTTTTGCTATTTCAATATATCTCCTATCATAGGCCTTTGACATATCTAAAAATCTAGGTCCTAATTGTTCATAGTTCTTTCCAATCAATGGGTTTTGTCCTGTAAAGTTAATATGGTCTTTTATTATCATTAAATCCCCTGGAGTAAAATCCATATTTACTCCTCCAGCAGCATTTGTTACTATCAGGCTTTCTATCCCAAGCCTTATTAGTACCCTTATGGGAAAAGTAACATCTTTCATAGAGTATCCTTCATAATAATGAAATCTTCCCTGCATAGCAACTACAGTTTTACCACCTAATTCACCAATGACTAACTGACCTGCATGTCCTTCCACCGTAGATCTTGGAAAATTTGGTATTTCTTCATACTTTAATTTAATGGGATTTCCAATTTTTTCTCCCAAACTTCCTAAGCCCGAGCCTAATATTAAACCCACCTTAGGTAATTTTTCTAATTTTGATAATATATAATCCTTCGATTCATTAATTTTATTTAGATAATCCATTTTTCCTCCTCCTATGCTCTTGGATGTGAATTATTATATACTTCTCTTAATTCCTTATTACTAGTTGCAAAGGAATAAATTTGAGTAGTCGATATATCAGAATGACCTAATATTTCTTGAACAGTTCTAATATCTGCCCCATTTTCAATTAGATGTACTGCAAAGGAATGTCTAAGAGTTTGAGGAGTAATACCTTTATCGATGTTGGCCTTTTTAGTATATTGTTTAATTATTTTCCAAAAACCCTGTCTTGTAAGTCTCTTGCCACTATAATTTAAGAATAAGGGTTCCCCTTTATCGTCATCATTGTTAGACCGATAATTGCTAATATAATGAGACAAGGCATCCACAGCTTTCCTTCCAATGGGTATTACCCTTTGATTAAGGTTGTCTCTTACAATAAGTAAACTTGAGTCTAATTGAATATCATCAATGTTTAAAGAAATAATTTCTGATACCCTTAATCCAGTTGCATATAAAAGTTCTAACATAGCCTTATCCCTGGCGCCTTTGAAATCCTTAGGATTAGGCTGAGATAATAATAGGTTTACCTCCTCCATAGTCAATACTGAAGGAATCCTTTTTTCACTTTTAGGTGATTTTAAATTTGATGTAGGATCTTCATCTATGAAATTCCTGTTTTGTAAATATTGGAAAAAACACCTAATAGAAGCTAAATTTCTAGAAATAGTTGAAGTTGACTTGCCTTTTTTTTGTAAATTCATTAAATATGTAATAATTGTGGTTTTAGTTGTATCTTTATAACTTAAAATCTTGTTTTCCTGCAAATATTCTTTAAACTGTAGAATATCTCTTATATAGGCTTCCAATGTGTTTTCCGTTAATTTCTTTTCATTTTTCATATAATCAAGATAATCTCCAACAATTTTCTCAGACATTATACTTCTCCTTTGCACTAGAACTATTTTTCTTCTATACACCCATAAATTTAATAAAATAGGGAGTATAAAATCCTTCAATTATACATCCAAATACTAAAATAACAAAAAATACTAAGATTAAGATTGAGTAATCAGCAAATTTTTTTATATAATCCCTATCTCTCCTTAATTTCTTTCTGTTATTAGCATTGGATAAAGCAAGAGCTGTTATGGCTAATAGGCTTGGTAATACAATTAAATACTGAGGTAATAATCCTATTAAAGTAAATATGAATCCTTTAAGTCCATAACCTTTAACTAAAAAGCCTACTATAAAACCAATATTAATTCCATTCCAACACATTATCAAAGGAATTACAATAAGACCTAAACCCAATAAACCAAAAAGCCATATAATAAAGATTCTTTTTAAATTTAAAAAAAGTGAGGATATAAAGATATCCTTAAAATAATAATTCCCTTCATTAATATGTTTTAGAAAAACATTCATATAATTAGCTACTTCAATACCTTTATCAGATTCTAATCGATTGGCCAAAATAGCTCCTATGATTATACCTATTACTAAAGCAATAACTAATATAAAATAGAGGACAAAATTATTTTGTAAATGTCTTTTACACAAGGTCTTAATTTTCAATTGCATTTATTTTCCCCCTTTGTATACAAGCCTTAAGACATAGTATGCAAAGAAGGAAAATTTTATCACCTATTGTTTATCATCCAAATATTTTTTCGCTAAATTTATACCAATAATAGTTTTGCTGTCTATTATCTCTCCCCTTTCTATCATCTTTATTAAAGCGTCAATTTTAAATTTTTCTACCTCAATAAATTCTCCAGTATCTGGACTAGCCTCCCCCTTAACTAAGTCAGTAGCTAAAAATAAATATATTTTTTCATTAGTAAAACCTGGAGATGTATAAAACTCCATTAAATATTCCATTTTGTCAGTAGAATAACCTGTTTCTTCCTTTAATTCTCTAATTGCAGTGACTCTAGGCTCTTCATTTATTTCCACTTTACCAGCTGGGATTTCTAATAAAAATTTCTCAACAGCCTTCCTATATTGCTTTACCAGAATTAATGAATCATTATCTACTATGGGAATTACGGCTACTCCCCCTGGATGTTCTACGATTTCTCTTTTTGAATATTTTTTATCCGGAAGTTCAACAGTGTCAACCCTTAGATTTAACATTTTCCCTTCATACAGTTTATCGGATTTCATTGTTTTCTCTTCAAACATCATAACCTTTCCTTTCTTCAATTAATTTAACTACATATTTTCCTATGGCTCCTAAGGTTGTGAAGTATTCTGGATCTTCTTGTATGGTCCTACCCATAGATGTAGTCTTCAGGTTAAATTTTTTCATTGCATCATGGATTAATTCTCCATTGCTAAATATTATATTATGTCTTTTACACAAGTTATGATTTTTTATCTGGTCTAATAGAAAATCCTCCTTTTCTTTATCTAAATAGGGCAAAACTAAATTTGATTTTGTATTTGTAATTTCAGATAGGGTAGTTAAAGTATGATGACTTATTCCCATATGCCTAATACGCCTATCTTGAAAACTAATTCTTGGCACTGCAACAGAAATTCCACCAAGGTTATTTATAGCATCTATTATATAAGCTTGCTCGATACCTGTAAATCCATATTTTGTACCGCTACCCACTATTCCTGGCCCCATGGATATTATAGTAACATTACCATTTAATATTTCCTTAGCAGCTATTAGTCCAGTATAAATATTTATACATTCTAAATCTCCGCCAAAGGAATGACCTATGGTAATGGTGTTTTTTAGCAAGCCTTTATCTTTCAATTCTGCAACAGTATTACTAAAATATATTGGTAATGCTCCCCCATCTGTCATTATATAGTCTATCTCTATATCTTGATTTAAATATTTTATCATAGCAGCTATGGGACCTATCATACTGTGTAAAGTTGCTACTACAAATATGTGATTATCAAGGCTCTTAAAATCTTCAAATGCTTTATGATAAGGACTTGCCTCCTCTTCAGCAGCTAAACACTTTATTTGATAAGGAGTATATCGTAATTTCATAATATGGCCTAGCCCTTCTAAATCCATATTAGTGTTATTATAATTATACATTACAAAATGATATCCGCCAGTACCTAAGCTTAATTCAACTGCAGTAGTATTTAGGACTACCTTGTCCTTTATCTTCACTTTTCCAGTAAAATCTTTATAGTTAACTGCTTTATAAGTCTCTCCATCTATATTAACACAAATTATATCTATATGTTCATCTTCTTTAATAATATTTGTTACAATTCCATTTTTATAGCTTAACATTTTGCCTACCTTCCAATCATATCTATAAACTTTAAAAATTTATTTTTTTCAATTACCTTGGAAAATGAAATCTTTTCTGCAGCAATATGAAGAAAAATTAATAGTATTAAAATAATAGTTCTCCCTACAATATGGAATGAACTACCTGCAAAGACACCTAAGGTAAAGCCTAATGTATTTGATCCCACGTCACCCATCATTGACTTTGCCTTCAAATCTAGATTCATATATGGGATTAGTATACCAAACATAGACCATAGTATATAAGCATATTTATTATTTATACTAAATACCAGTAGAAATAAAGCAACAAAGATAAACATTTTTATGGCCCTTCCAGGTCTTAAGTCAAAGAGATTTATAAAATTTGTAAACAACCCAATAACAAATGAGTTAATAATAAGGTCTAGGATGTTATTAGAAAGTATTGAGCTAACAAGTATAGCAATAAAAAACCCTAGAATAGCCTTTATTGCCCCTGTAGTAATTTCTCCATGAAATAAGGCCTTCATATGCCCCCTTAAGCCTTTTATGAACTTGGTACCAATTAAATCATCTAAAAGTCCTAAGAAACCCATAAAAACAAATCCAAGAAGATATACTGTTGTGAAATTTTCTTTATAATCAAACAATATTTGCATTATACCTAAGGAAATAACTTGTACAAAAATAAAAAGTATGCCAATGGATGTTGGTATTTTTTCAAGCCTATAATTTTCACAAACTATTTTAGCTTTTAAAAGCATATTTATTAGCCTTGGTATTAAAATGTAGGACAAAAACAAAGAAATTGTAAAACTTATTATTATATGAATCTGCATGGTTTCACCTTTTATACTTCCTAATATATAGTATTATTGATGTCTTTAGAATATCCCAAAATTGCTTTCCCCTATGGATAAAACCCTTTAAATTTCTCTCAGTAAATCTGTGCTTCATTGTTACAGGTACTTCAATAATTAAATATCCATTATTTATAGTCTGGACAGTCATAGCTAATTCTATTCCATACCTATTAGGTATGTAGTCAATCCGTTCAAGGACTTCTTTTCTATATACTCTTTGGCCTGATAAGCTAGTATCCATTTGGACTCCAGTAAAATAATATACAGATTTTTTTGCAAATCCTTTCACTAATCCAAATCCACCTTTGACTTCTGCCTTTGGGAACTTGGCAATAGATACATCTCCTTTCCCATTTATTATTGGGCCTATGAGTTTTTTTATTTCCCAGCTAGTCTTTCCTAAATCACCATCTACTAAAGCTAAAAAATCAAAAGTAATGGATTCTATGGCCTTTTTTATTGCATGTCCTTTTCCCTGGTTAGTTTCTATATCAATAACTGTAACCCCTAGAGACTTACAGATATCTAAGGTATTATCAGTTGAACCATCATTAACTATAACTATTTCATCTATAGTTTCTATTGTTTTTAATCCATCTATTGTATCCTTAATTAAGTCACTTTCGTTATATACAGGTACTACTGCCACTAGCTTACCCTTCTTAAGCATATAATCTCTCCTACTATTCATTAAAGAACTTATAATGTGGAATTAGGCCAAAGGAGTGTTTTACCCCGAAATTTCCACTGGCTCCATCCATAATTAAGATCATTGCAACCTTTCCCATAGTAGTATCAATATTGTCTACAGTTGAGATCCCAAAGGTTTGATATGTGGGTATATAAGAATATTCAACATTTAATTTCTCTACACCTAGAACTGGTATATTATAATCTTCTGCCACCTCTATTATGACCTTATCTATTTGATAAATTCTTTTTTTTGCTTCTTCCTTACTTCCACCACAGATAAGTATGTAATCCACAGCCTCATCATAGTTGCCCATAATTTCAATTATACCTTCCCTTTCAAGGTCTTCTAAAATCACATTGTTATTACCTGAGATAATTGTTTTTGTTAGTACAGATATTAATTCTTCAACTGGATTACTAATATTATTGGATTGAAACCTATTTAGAATTTCAATTAATCTTTCTTCATTAATTATATCATTACTTATTGTTGTTACATTATTTACCTTAGCACCTGCTAACTCTAAGTCCATCCCAATGGCAGAAGTAACATAATCATTATTAGTTTCAATAATAGCAACATTTAAATCTCTTAACTTGTTTCTTATGATGTGCTCATAGGTTAGGGAAATATATCTATCCTTTATTTCAATTTCATTTTCTAAGTTTTTTTCATTATTTTTTAGGTTTTGATTTTCTTGAATTAATAATTCCAATTGGTCTTCAATCATATCCGAAATTTTTTCTTTTTGTTCGATAAGAAATTTTTTGGTATTCATTGTAAAGCCAATGAAAATCCCTATACCTAAGGCAGCAAAAATAGCTACAATAGATATTATATAAAACCTTATATTAGGCAGCATAAAAATCCTCCTTAAAGATTAAAGAGTAATCTTATTTTAATTTTTAATAAGGTCAACAAATACTTAGTTAGAGGATTGATAAGGATTAAAATAATAATTGGAATAAATGCTGCTCCTAAAATAAACCAAAGATATTTAGTTTTAAATGCTGATTTATAGAGTTTATTAACACCCTTTGCATCTACTAAAATTGCCCCTACCTTTAATCTAACTAAAAAGGTACTTGCCATTCCAGGCCTACCCTTCTCCAAAAAATCAATCATATTGGAATGGGTACCTACAGCTACAATTAGGTCAGCATTTCTCTCATATCCTAATAAAAGGGCGATGTCCTCACTTGTTCATGGTGAAGTGAAGATTTTAGATTTTAATCCTAATTTCTTAACCCTGTCTAAACCAGGTGCCCTCCCATCCGAATAGGCATGAACGATGATCTCTTTTGCTTGTAAAAGACAATTATCTGATACACTGTCCATATCACCAATAATTATATCAGGTACAAGTCCAAATTCTAAAAGTGCATCTCCGCCACCATCCACTCCTATTAAAATAGGCTTCACTTCATCTATATAGGACTTGATAGCCATTAAGTCTTCCTTATAATCTTTGCCTCTAACTACTACTAATACATGTCTCCCTTCAATCTTTGTTTCTATTTCAGGTATATTGACTTTCCCTGTTACTAAAGATTTTTCTTTTTTTGCATATTCCAAAGTGTTTTCAATAAATTTATTTAGCTCTTCCTCTATATTATCATAACCCAATTTTATCAATTCTTCAATCTTACTATGGCTTATATAGGTACAATCAGTGATTTTTTCACCTTGAAAGATTATTTCTTCATCCTTAATTTCAACTACTTCTCCCTCAATAATATTGTCAAAGAAGTTCTTATCTTCAACTTCAAAAATAGGAATATTATTTTCCATCAGCACAGCAGGACCCCTATTAGGATATTTTCCACTAATAGTTTTTTCAGTATTTATTACACAGGCAATTTTTCTATCTACCAAAGAAAGGGCTGCCATTTCATCTAAATCTCTATGGGAGATAATAGCGATATCATTTGGGTTTAATCTATTAACTAAGTTCTTTGTTTTTTTATCCTTTCTTGCAACTCCCTTGATATACATAATAACCTCCAAAAGCTTATACAAGTATTATTGACAACTTTTTATTTAATTATATCATAATAAAACAAAAGAAAAACATCCCCCTTATGAGGAGGATGCCTCTATACTACTTCCTGTTCCAATCTGAGTTTATCAGCAATTAGTGCAATAAATTCACTATTTGTTGGTTTACCTTTTGAATTATTAACAGTATATCCAAATAATTGATTTATAGTGTCTATTCTGCCCCTGGTCCAAGCTACTTCTATGGCATGTCTAATTGCCCTTTCTACCCTAGAAGCTGTTGTGTTATATTTACTTGCAATAGTTGGGTAGAGTTCCTTTGTTATAGCACCTAAAAAATCCATATCTTCTACTACCATTGTAATGGCTTCTCTTAAATATAAGTATCCTTTAATATGAGCTGGAATCCCTATTTCATGGATAATCTTTGTTATTCTAGCTTCTAAGTTGCTCTCTGTTTGCTGAGGTTTGTTTACAGGATAAACTTCCTTACTATCCTTTATATTGGAAGTAAAATCAGTAGCTGAAATCTGCTTTAATCTTTTAACAAATACTTGGAAGTCAAAGGGTTTAACTACATAATAATGAGCACCGAGCTCAATAGCCCTTTGAGTGATCTTATCTTGTCCAACTGCAGAAAGAACTATGATTTTTGGAAAATAATCTCCCTCCAAGTTTTGAAGCCTTTCTAATACCTCTAAACCGTCGAGATGTGGCATGATTATATCTAAAATTAGAACATCTGGCTTTTCACTTTCAACTATTTGTAATGCCTCCACCCCATCTTTGGCTATACCTATGACTTCAAACTCCTCATAGGATGATATTAGCCTGTTTAAGATCTCACAGAATTCCCTATTATCATCTGCGATTACAATTTTGATTTTTCTCATTGATAATCCCCCTGTTTTGATAATTTATTATATAATTATATATCTATATATTTATTCGACAAATAAATAAAATCTCCTTCTTTTTTATAATTTTTTTCAAAATAACCCTAGGATTACCTAGGGTTATTTTGGTGTTCTAACATCCATTCAATAAATATGCCGTAGCCTTTAGTAGGATCGTTTACAAAAACATGAGTGATAGCTCCAATTAATTTTCCATCTTGTATTATAGGACTACCACTCATCCCCTGAACTATACCGCCAGTCATTTCCAATAGTTTTTTGTCTGTTACTCTGATTATCATACTTTTTTGATCTGGTTTTGTTTGTGGCTGAACCTTTACAATCTCAACTTCAAACTTTTCTACCTTATTGTCCTTTACTGTAGTATAAATATATGCTTTTCCTTCCTTTACTTCCTCTTTAAATCCAATTGGTATAGGTTTATTATTGATTGTATCAAAATACTCTTTTCTTACTGTTCCAAATATGCCAAAAGAGTTATTCAGGGTTATATCTCCTGCAATATTATTAGCTTCGTAGAATACTCCTCGTATCTCTCCAGGAGAACCTTTTTTCCCCTGTTCTATTTTGGAAATTTTAGCACTCATTATCTTGCCTTTATCTACAGAAAGTAGTTTTCCTGTGTCTGAATCTACTATTCCATGTCCTAATGCCCCAAATTTACCGCTATTTTTGTCTAAATAGGTTAGTGTACCAATGCCAGATGTCTTATCTCTGACCCAAATACCTAACCTGTAACTATTATCCTGTATACATTGTATAGGCTTAGCTTCAGTAACAAATTCCGCCTTATTTCTTTGAACTAGGATTTTTACCTTTTTATCTTTAATCTCATTCAAAATTTTAACTACATGCTCTGCATCGTTAACCTTAATCCCGTCTATTTCTATAATACTGTCTCCTACTTTTATACCTGCGTCTTTTGCAGGGCTATATCTTTCATTGTCTATTCCTATTAAATCTGTAACTGCAACTACCAAAACCCCTCTAGTATTCAATCTAACTCCAATGGCATTCCCGCCTGGAATCAGTTCTGGTCTATCTATCACGTCTATATTGTAATTCTTAATAGGAATTAAACCCAAAAATTTTATTTGTATTTCTGCTTTCCCTGTATCAATACCATTTAATAAATAGGTTTTCTTTAAACTGATACTATCAGTGTTGTTTGAGCTTGCCTCTATTACATTATCTTTTTCTTTATTGGTACTTAAGGAAAAAGGAAAAGTTATATCTAAATTCTTGTTTTCACCTTTGACGATTTTTATATTTGAAGGATGAAATAGAATTCTATTTGTCTGTATTGTGAAACTTAATAGAATCAGTATTAAGAATAAAGCTACAAATTTTTTGCTAACTTTTAATCTGCCCAAAGAATTATCACTCTCCTAATTGGCTTTCTTTTATTCACCTCCTATTTGAAATTTCATATATAATTTAGCCTTTTTTGTTGTTATTTATTCTATATAAATATTTTTTAAAATGGGAACTGACCTCAAATTTTCCATAAAAAAAGAGTTTTGATTTTATTCAAAACTCTTAAAGTCCTTTATTTATTTTTTAATTTTTTTTGACATTTCGATCATTTCCGAAGCATGTTTTAAAGTAGTTTTTGTTAAATTAACTCCACCCAAAAGTCTAGCCATTTCTTCAACTCTTTCCTCATGGGAAAGTTTTGTTATTTCTGTTATTGTTCTATTGCTTTTGCTAACTTTATTAATAACAAAATGGCTATCTGCTAAAGCTGCTATTTGAGGTAGATGAGAAATACATATTACTTGATGATTTTTTGAAATATTATATATTTTTTCTCCAACTATTTGACCAGTCCTACCAGAAATCCCTGTATCAATTTCATCAAATATTAACGTTGGTATTTTATCTAAATAAGCTAAAATACTTTTAAAAGCCAACATAATTCTTGACATTTCTCCGCCTGAAACAATTTTAGATAAGGATTTTAGTTCTTCACCAGGATTTGTAGATATCAGAAACTCAATTTTATCAAAGCCTTGAGGTGTAAACTGAGAAGTTCTCTTAAAGTCTACTTTAAAATCCACATTTGACATATTTAGCTGAGATAGCTCAGTTTTTACCTTCTCTTCTAGAATTTTTGCTATTTTTCTACGCATTCCAGAAAGAGAACTACTATGCTTTTCCAATTTGTCTTCCAATTCTTTGATTTTTTTTAGGGATTTTTCATATTCCTTTTCAAAATTCAATAGCTTGTTTAATCTTTCTTCAGCCTCATGCCTAAATTTAAGTATTAAATCTATATTATTACCATATTTCCTTTTCAACTTATTTACAAGGTCTATTCTTTCATGTAAATAGTTTAATCTATCTAAATCTATATCTATATTATTAAGATAATAGTTTAATTCCCTACTTATATCTTGTAATTCAAAATTTAAATCTGATAATCTATTATAAAATTCTTCTAACTTATCATCAAATTCCTTTGCTCCACTTATTAAAGTTAAAGACTTATTAACTAGATTTATGGCTCCTTGAAAATCATATTCATCCCTATTTAAATGAGATATGGCCAAATCTACAGATTGAGATATTTTACTTATATTTGATAATTTCCTAAATTCTGCCTCTATATTGTATTCATCATCTTCAGATAGATTAGCTTCGTCAATCTCCTCTATTTGAAATCTTAATATATCTATTTCTCGATCCCTCTCACTAGTATCCATAGACAAGGATCTAATCTTTTTCTGCTCTTCTTGTAATTCATTATATAGTTCCCTAATCTTTGATTTTAAGGAAGCAAAATCCTTATCACCAAATGTATCTACTAAAAGCTGATGGTTATTTATATCTAGCAAGGATTGATGTTCATGTTGTCCAAATATATCTACTAACTTTGTTGTTATAGTTTTTAGCATGGTTAAATTCATGGTTTTTCCATTTATTTTGGAAAGGCTTGGCCCATTTGCACATATTTCTTTAGTAATTATTAATAAGTTATCCTGATCTATATCAATAGACAGTTCATCTAATGTTTGCTTTAAAATAGAAATATCTTCAATATAAAAAACTCCCTCTAATACTGATTTGTCGCAACCAGTACGAATAAAATCTTTGCTTGTCCTAGAGCCTAAGATCATACCCAAGGCTTCAATAATAATCGATTTACCTGAGCCTGTTTCTCCCGTTATTACATTAAGCCCTTGTGTGAAATTGATATTTATATTATCAATAATTGCAAAATCTTTTATACTTAATTCTACTAACATAAAATACCCCCAAGTTAGTATAAGTTTAACTATAGACTATTATGAGCCTCATCTACAATATCTAAAACCTCTACATCTTCAATTATTTTATCACAGTTATTTTTCAAATAAATTAAAAACTCAATATTCCCAGTAGCACCCGTTATTGGAGAATATGACAATCCATTAATTCCTAATCCTAATTCCTTAGAAAATTCAACTATTGATTCAATTACTTCAATATGAGTATTCTTATCTCTGACTATACCTTTTTTACCCACTTTTTCTCTACCTGCTTCAAATTGTGGTTTAATTAGGGCAATAATTTCTCCCTTATCTTTTAAAAGACTTTTTGCTACTGGTAAAACCAATCTTAAAGAAATAAAAGACACATCGATTGATATAAAATCTATTTTTTCTCCAATATCATCCAAGGTTACATTTCTAATATTAGTTCTTTCCATTACAATAACCCTAGAATCATTTCTTAATTTCCAATCTAATTGTCCATATCCTACATCCACTGCAAAAACCTTTAAAGCACCATTTTGTAACATACAATCAGTAAAACCACCTGTTGATGCTCCTATATCCATTGCCACCTTATTTACTAAATCAATATTAAATGATTCAATTGCCTTTTCTAACTTTAAGCCTCCCCTACTAACATAGGTTATTGGGTTCTCTTTTATTGTAATGTCAACATCTTCTTCTAATTTTTCACCGGGTTTGTCAATTCTTTGACT
Organism: Tissierellia bacterium; assembly: GCA_012519355.1. GTDB lineage: Bacteria > Bacillota > Clostridia > Tissierellales > Tissierellaceae > JAAYFT01. The sequence continues at coordinate 31,304 of JAAYQJ010000208.1, forward strand.
CCCAACGAAGACTGAACCTTCCATTATTACTCTTTTCGCTTTTTCTCTAGATTCTACTAGACCCTTTTCATACAAAATAACATCTGCTCTTTTTTTCACCTAAGTTCCTCCAAAACACATTTTATCTTGAATTTACAACACATCCAAACTATGAAATATCTATTATACTCACTATATTTATATATCTCTATCAATAAGCTTACTAGTCAAGACTTCGAAGAATTCAGTATCCCTATTCTTTAGTTTTTTCAAGCTATTAATTGCCTTGTTACTATACTCTTCAACAGCAGACCTTCCTTTATTAATATCATAAAAGGACAAAAATGTTAACTTTTTAATGTTGGAATCCTTGTCTTTGTCCAATATATCATCCCTAATCTGGTAAGCGAGACCTAGGTTTAAGCCAAAGTCTCTCATATGTTGAATTTCCTCTTCACTGGCCTCACCAACAATGGCACCTGAAACTAATGCAGATTGAATTAATGCAGCAGTTTTAGCCTTATACATAAAAATAAGCTTTTCTTCTGTTACTGTATCGTGGCCTAATAGCAAGTCAACTACTTGACCTCCTATCATACCGTAAACACCAGAATACTTACTTATTTCTTTTAAAGCCCTTGTATATTTTTTATAGTCTTTTATATCTTTTGAATAATTATCTATAAAATCTAATATAGTCTCAAAAGCTAGGTTTAATAACCCATCGCCAGCTAGTATAGCCATAGCATCACCAAACACCTTGTGATTTGTAGGCTTTCCTCTCCTAAAATCGTCATTATCCATAGCTGGTAGATCATCATGTATTAGAGAATATGTATGTATCATTTCAATTCCCACAGCAAAAGGCATTATTTCACTAATCTGATTATTAAATATTTCATAGGATTTTATTGCCATGATTGGCCTTAATCTTTTACCACCTGTAAAAAGACTATATTCAATAGATTCTAATATTCTCTTTTGAAAACAATCTTTATTATGTACTATTTTTTTTAACTCATCATCTATTAAAGATATTACCCTATCCAGTTCATCATTAAAATTCATCTTATACCTCCATGGAAAATGTTTCTTCTTTCATATCATCTTCGTCTTCTAGTAAAATTTTTATTTCTCCCTCAGCCTTAGTGATTAAGTCTTTACAGTGGTTAAATAGCATAACCCCTCTTTTAAATTTTTCAATGGATTCCTTTAATGTACAATCCTCACTTTCAAGTTCTATTAAAATCTTTTCTAACTCCAAAACAGCTTCTTCATAAGTTAACTTCATCTATTTTCTCCCCTTTGTCAATATTCTCTACTCTTGATAAGACCTTCCCATCCCTTAATATTATGCCAATTTCATCACCTAATTTAACATTATCTATAGATTTTACTAGATTACCCCTATTGTCTACTATAATACCATAGCCTTTATCTATGGCTATATTTGGATTAAGTAGTTCTAGTTTTCCTTTTAATATCTTTAGGGATTTACACTACAAATTGGAGAAGAAACTTAATGAAAAAAAATCTGAACTCTTAGAATTAAAATGAAAACTAGA
>JAAYQJ010000209.1 GCA_012519355.1 Tissierellia bacterium
CATTAAGCTCAGCAAAATAAGACAGTAAAACCCTAACTATAAGTTAGGGTTTTTCAAATGATATGGAGTGATTAGATGATAAGATTAAAGCAAAATTTGATACTTGCAATTATTCTTCTAGGCTTGCTAATAACAGGTTGCAGCCCTTCACAAAAGGCAGATTTTATCTCTAAAACTGAATTCCTAATGGATACAGTAATGACTATTAGAATATATGATAATCAAAATGAAAAAACCTTGGACAAGGTTTTCAAGAGGTTAAAAGAAATTGAAGAAAAAATGAGTTCTACCATAGATACTAGTGATATTAGCAATATAAATAAGAATGCAGGTATTAAGCCTGTTACTGTGAATCCAGATACATATTATGTATTGGAGAAAGCTAAATACTATGCCTCCCTGTCAAATGGGAAATATGATCCTACTGTAGGGACCTTAGTAGACCTATGGGATATAACTGGTGAAGATTTAGATAGAGATTCTATTCCTTCAGATGAAGAAATAGAGAAAGCTAAAACTCTTGTTGATTATAATGATTTAGAATTATTAGGAGACAATCAAGTCTTTCTTAAGAAAAAAGGCATGAGAATAACCCTAGGCAGTATAGTTAAAGGATATGCTGCCGATGAAGCAAAAAGGATCTTAGTAGAAAACAAAGTAAATAGTGCTATAATAGATTTAGGGGGTAACCTATATATAATAGGAGAGAAGGTAGATGGTTCTAAATTTAGGATAGGAATACAAGACCCCTTTGAACCAAAGGGAAGTTATGCAGGCATACTTGAAGTTTCAAATAAGTCAGTAGTCACCTCAGGAGACTATGAAAGATATTTTGAATACCAAGGGAAAAGGTATAATCATATTATAGACACAGAAACTGGCTATCCTGCAGATAATGAAATAACCGGTATAAGTATTATATCCGAATCTTCCATAGATGGTGATGCCCTATCTACTACTGTTTTTGCCATGGGCCTAGATAAGGGTATGGAATTTGTTAACTCCTTAGAGGATATAGAGGCAATTTTTATAACTAAGGATAATTCCATCTATTTAACTCCAGGCTTAAAGGACAAATTTATAATAGGAAATTCTTCATTTACAATAAAGGAATACTGATTTTGGTATAAATATCACCTCAATTAAATATTATATTATTGATTGGGGTGATAATAATGAATAGAAAAATTCTATCTACAGACAACCTAAAGAAAATCTTTAGGGGCTACTTAAATAGGCAAGTAAATAGGATAATAATTGTTTTGATTATTTTGATTGGAATTTATATAATAAAGATAGCTAATATTAATGCAACTAATACCCTATTAGATATAATAGAAAGAAATATCCAATATGATTTTACTTTTGCAGAAGATAGAAAAATATTCAAAGATACTATAGTAAAAATAGTAAATACTTCAAAGGTAACAATAGAGGAATTAACAGAGTCTGTGGTAAATATAAAATAGAACTATAATACCTCGGGGTAACCCGAGGTATTGAACTAAGTTTGAACTATTATAGTTAAGCTATAGATAAATGAAAGGTGGAAACAGATGATAAATACTAGAATTTTAGATAGAATATTGAATAAGGTAGAGAAACCAGCTAGGTATATAGGCATGGAGCAAAACTCCATTAAAAAGGATTTGGATAAGGTAAAGGTAAAATTCGCCTTTTCTTTCCCTGATGTTTATGATGTAGGTATGTCCCACTTAGGACTTCATATCTTGTATAATTTAATAAATAATGAGGAAGATTTTGCCTGTGAAAGAGTATTTTCACCTTGGATAGACATGGAAGAGGAAATGAGGAAAGAAAAGCTTCCACTTTTTACCCTAGAAAGCAAGGAAGAAGTAAAAAACTTTGACTTCCTAGGATTTACTTTACAATACGAAATGAGCTATACAAACATATTGAATATCTTGGATTTGGCAAATATTCCTCTATTATCTAAAGATAGAAGGGAAGAGGACCCCTTTATTATAGGAGGAGGTCCCTGTGCATATAATCCAGAGCCCATAGCAGATTTTATTGACTTCTTAGTAATAGGGGAAGGAGAGGAAGTAACTTTAGAAGTCTTGAACCTATATAAGGAACATAAGGCAGAAGGAGGAAGTAGAGATGGCTTCTTAGAGAGGCTATTGGAAGTTGAAGGAGTATATGTACCTAAATTCTATGATCTAGTATATAAGGAAGACAATACAATCAAAGAAATGCTTCCTTTACATCCAAGGGCTCCAAGACGTATTAAAAAGAGGATGATTAAGGATTTAGACTCAATGTTTTCGCCAGAACAGATGATAGTTCCGTTTATTGAAACAGTCCATGATAGAGTAGTATTGGAGATTTTTAGGGGTTGTACCCATGGTTGTAGATTTTGTCAAGCAGGTATGATCTATAGACCAATAAGGGAAAAATCTATAGATAGGTTAGTTGAGCTGGCAGAAAAACTAATAGAAAGTACAGGATATGAAAACATATCCCTTTCCTCCCTTAGTTCCTGTGATTATTCAGAACTATACCTATTAATTTCCAAACTCATGGACAGGTTTGAGGAGAAAAAG
>JAAYQJ010000210.1 GCA_012519355.1 Tissierellia bacterium
AAGCTATAGTAATAGGAATAAAAGTAAAATAACATATGAGGATGAGGAATTGAATATTTGCAGCCTTTGCTATAGCTTTATTGAATTAACTGAGAAACTAAGAGATGCAAAATACTTCTATATAAATAAAGGAGAGGCTATTGATATAGACAATCCAAAAAACTACAAGGAGATATTTAGAAGTTTTGGTTATGATGTGGACTTCAAGAAATCAAAAACTTCAAATAAGGGCAGGTATTATTTATTAAATAATACAAATTTTTTAAGTGAAGAATGTTCCGGATTTAGATTTGGAGCCTATAGTTTGCCTAAGGGTGAAAAAGGCTGGGCTACTTTTCAAGAATTAGCTGAACAATCTAAAGGAGACAAAAATTTACTAGGAGTTTTAAAGCTTGATGTAGACAATCTTGGTTCTATCTTTGGATTTGGATTAGCTGAAAGCAAGACAGTATCTAGAATAACTACATTAAGCAGGATGATATCTTTGTATTTTGAAGGATATATAAATCAAATTATAAAAGACTTAAATATGGAAAAAAGCATATATACTGTTTATTCTGGAGGTGATGATACATTTTTAATTGGTTCATGGAATAAAGTTCTTGAATTTGCCAAGAGATTTAGAGAAAAGTTTAGTGAGTATGTATGTTATAACGAAAAGATTACTTTCTCTGCTGCTATAGGTATATTTAACTGTAGATATCCAGTTATTAGGTCTATAGATTTAACGGAGTCATCTCTAGATAATGCAAAGAACTATTTATATAGTGGGGAAACTCAACCGACAAAAAACAAGGTATCTTTACTAGGGGAGGTATTCAACTGGGAAGAATTTAGACGGATTGAAAGGGTAAAACAGCTACTAATAGATACAATTAATAAGGCCAATGAATACAATGAGCCAAATATTGGAAGAGGCTTGCTATATAAAATAGCAAAAAGTACTGCAGGATTCAAAATTATACTTCAAGATTCAAACAAAGGCAAGGTAGATTCCGTAAGATTTTGGAGATTAGCCTATTATTTGAGGGAAGTTAAAGAGATGGATAAAAAAAGAAAGTATGGAAGGGAATTTGCAGAAGAAATCATTGAAGAATACAGACAAATTGTAGTACACAATTTAACTGGCCGAAATAAAGATAACAATATAAGAAACATTATGATAATTCCTGTAGCTACCAGATTAGCTGAAATGGAAACTAAGGTGTAAAAGGAGGAAGGGAATGAAAGGGAAAGTAGTTAATTTAAATTTGGATAGAAATCATGGATTTGTAAGTAATAATAAGGGAGAAGAATACTTCTTTCATGCATCAAGCTTCGCTGATAGGGCGGAGTTTAATAATTTGAAAGTCGGTGATTACCTAGAATTTGAAATAGGAAAAGACAGCAAAGGCAGAGAACAAGCAACAAAATGCAAAAAAGCAAAGGATGAATTAAAAGAGTATCTAATAAATAATGGATTAACTGCACCAAGTGCAGCCGAAGGTTATGATGAGTTCTGTGACAATGCATTGGCTTATGCAGAAAGATTAAGGGATTGGAAAGTTACCACATCCATGATTAGGAAAATATACTCAAGAGTACTAGGGGCTGAAAATGTAAGTAAACTGAAACTTTTACGACCTCATCTAGCATATACAGCAGGTAGAAATGATGACAACCCTACATTAAAAGAATTTATGGAGATTTTAGATACTTTAATTAAAAATTTGGAAGTAGATGATGAAGCCAAACTAAAGAATTTCAAGCAATTTATGGAGGCTATAGTAGGCTATAGAAAATATGTTGGTGACGATAAAGATAAATAGGAAAGGGGAATTGAAATATGAAACTAAGAGGAAAGATATTTATAGATGGTAAGATAGAGGCTTTAACTGGGCTGAACATAGGAGGGTCTATGACAGACATTGTTATAGGTGGTATAGATAATAGTGTAATCAAGACACCGGAAGGTGTTCCCTATATACCAGGATCATCTCTAAAGGGTAAAATGAGGGCTTTAAGTGAATTAAGAGAGGGAATAAAAGAGAACCCAAAGAAAAACAAAAAAAAGGATACGGATTTATGTGACTGTGGAAAATGTGATATTTGTGCTATATTTGGAGTTATGGCCAATCATAGGAAAGATAATTTAGGACCCACAAGATTAATAGTTAGAGATGCTCATTTAAATGAAGAAATTAAAGAACAGATGAAAAACAAAGAAGGAATTTTTAGTGAGTTAGAATTTATTTATACAGAAAGTAAATGGGAAAATGTAATAGATAGAAAAACATCACAAGCCAAACATCCTAGACAAACAGAGAGGGTACCAGCAGGTGCAAAATTCGATTTCAATATGGTATTTAATATTTTTGAAAATCAAGATATTGAAAGATTTTACTTACTTCTAACTGCTATGGCTATGTTAGAGGATGATTACATTGGTGGAAGTGGTACAAGAGGATATGGAAGTATAAAGTTCATAGACTTTGATGTAAAAGTTAAATCCATAGAAGATTATAAAACTAATAATATTCCTTTAACATTGGGAGAAAAAGTAGTTGATTTAAGTACATTGATGAAGGATGAAGATATAAAGGTTAAACTATCTCAGCACCTAGGAGTTGAATAATTCATGAAGGGAGTAAAATTTAGAATAGGGCATAACAGCAAATTTTCAATTAAAGATAGTACTGGTGACTTAAAAGAAACACCCTCTTCAAATGTCTTGTTTTCAGCAATTATTAATAACATTAACTTGTTATATGGTGAAGAAGAAGCATCAAATAGTATAGGACTATTTAACGACAGTAGCTTCTCAATATCATCAATGTTCATAGGTTTAGATTTTTATAACATAAAGACTAATGAATTAGAAAAAACATTATACTTTGTTCCAAAACCTGAAGCCATAATAGAGAAAGACTTCTTAGGCGATATTGAGGAACTGGAGCAAAATGTAGTTAAAAGAAAAACTGCAAAAAAAATCAAATTAATATCTTTAGAAACATTAAAGCAAATCGGAGAGACTTGGAAAGAAAATGATAAGAAATTTAACTTCGATTTGTTCAACCTTAAGAATATTGGTTCAAATCTAGCTTGCCTGGAAAATGAAGTAGAGAATCTTGGGATTAAGGATTCCCTTCATAAGATTTCTATTGAAGAAAGGGTATCTAATCCCCATGTAAAAATAGATAGGTTAACAACTAGTTCAGATAATTTTTATTATGAAGATGAGGTAATATATCATTATCATTATGAAGATGATTATAGAATTGAACCTTTTATGTACTTCATGTATACCGGAGACTTAACTCCTAAACTTAAGTCTGCTATAAATCTAATAGTTGATGAGGGGATAGGTGGGAGAAGAAGTACAGGGGCTGGAGTATTTCTTTCTAATGAATATGTGGATATAAATTTATCAGATAATTCAAATCCAAATATTTTTATGATATTATCAGCTTATTTTCCTTTAAAGGAAGAAGTAGATAAGTTATTAGGATATAAACTTGAGAAGGTAGACGGATATGTTTACTATAGAGGTGGACAACCCTATAGAAAAAAGAGTCTTGTGTTAATAAAAGAAGGAGCTTTAGTTAGTCAAAGAGTTAAGGGGAACATAGTAGATGTAACACCAAAATGGTACAACACAAAAAACAATATTTACTGTTATGGGAAAGCATTTTCTATAGGGATATAAGCAAATGGATAGGAGGTAAATATGGCTAAGGTATTAGTTTCACCTATAGGGACTGGCAGCTTTAAAAAAGGCTCAAATGGAGATAGTTCTGCAAGAGAATATAATAAAGCTACATATAAGTTTGAGGAAGTTAACAAAACATATGAAACTCCTTTTTTAGCAGCAGCCCTAGCACAATATTTAAAAGTAGATAAAATTATATTTATAGGAACTGCAAAATCTATGTGGGAAGAAATATATAGATATTTTACCACAAGCTCAGGGCGAGAATTAAACTACGAGTATTGGGCTGAAATAGGACAATTGGCTATGGAATCATCCAACAACTGTTCATTGATAAATGAAGAGATATTAAAAGAAACCATGGAATCTGTTGATCAATATTTAAAAGCAAAAGGTTCAATCTCTGCAGGTGGCTCTACTCCACTTATAATAAAATACGGATTGAATAAAGAGGAATTATGGCAAAATTTTAGTACAATCATGGAACTTGTAGATCTATTAAATGATGGTGATGAGATTTATTTAGATGTAACCCATTCCTTTAGATCAATTCCTTTATTTTTGTATTTAATGATTGATTTTATGCTGATATTAAATCAGAAAAAAATAAAATTAAAAGGATTATACTACGGTATGCTAGAAGCTACAAGAGATTTAGGATATGCACCAGTAGTTGATTTAAAGCCATTATACGAAATTTCCAGCTGGATAAGAGGTGGACATGAGTTTATAAATTATGGTAATGGATATTTAATAAGTGAACTAATAAAAGAAAAAGAAGGCTTATCAGAGAATTTAGAAGAGATTTCTTCGAAGATAAATAATATTACGGAATTGGTAAATATAAACTATTTAATAGATTTGCAAAACCAGATAAAGGGATTGAATTCCTTGATTAGTGATAAATATACAAGTAATGGGGCAATGGCATATGTATTTCCTTTAATAAAAGGATTCTTATTAAGATTTTCAAATATACAAACTCCATCAGAGTTCCAATTGGAATTAAGTAAATGGTATTTTGAAAACAAAAAATATGGACATGGGTATATTTGTTTAGTTGAATCTGTGCTGACTAAGTTATGTGAAGTATATGGTTTGGATTTAGAAAATCTGACTAATAGAGAAAAAATGAAAGAACTAGTCTCCAATAGATATTTTCAGAGCAAATCCAATCTTTTAAAAACCCTAGCAGATAAATATCATGGAATAAACAAAATAAGAAACAGGATAGCACACGCATCATATTATCAAGTGGGAAGTTATTCTTTTAAGTCAGACATTGAACAAGCTATATATAGGTATGACGAAATAAGGAAATTGTTTGAAAGAAAGGATATCTATGAATTAACTAATGTAATTTCATTGGAAGAAATTCAAAACTCCATCAATAAAAGAAAAAAACGGCATCAATAATATAAATAAACAGATGACTATGTCGCTCACCACTTTGATAGAAAAACTATCGGTGGGTGGCGACAAGGTCCCTATATTTGAATATTCATTGAATTATCTTGGAAATTTTTTGATACTTCTGTTATAATCAGAAGTATGGAATTATGCTCAATCTATGGGATTTGATATTACCTATAAGGAATTAACCAAGAAAACACCTATGTCTAGGTGTTTTCTTGGTATTAGGCCTTGTAATGCTAATAGGATTTTAATGGATAGATTTAGCCAAGACAAGCTCCATAGGGATCCTATATGGACTAGGTTTTTTTAGATGTAATCATACCTTTAAGCTTATATATAAATGAGGGAATTAAATGGTGGTTGGGTATAATAGTTTTGAGGAGGTTGAGTATATGGATTACACAAAACTATATATTAATGGAGAATGGGTAGATTCTAATTCTAAGGAATTTATTGAAGTTGAAAACCCTGCCACAAGGGAAATTATAGGAAGAGTACCCAGGGCTAATAAAGCTGATATAGATTATGCAGTTAAATCAGCAAAGGAAGCCTTTGAAACATGGCAGTATACAGACCTTTCTGCCAGAATTTCTCTAATGGAAGCCCTAATGGAGGAACTTTATAAAAGAGCAGATGATTTTGCAGATATGATAGTAAAGGAATTAGGCAGAGGAAGAGACTTTGCCCTTAAAACCCATACCATACCCTATATAAAGGATGGAGAAAACTATATAAGAATTGCCAAGGAATATGAATTTGAAAAGGATATGGGAGACCATATTATAAGGAAGGAGCCTATTGGAGTAGTAGCTGCCTTAACGCCTTGGAACTACCCCCTAGGACAGGTTACAAAAAAAGTAATCCCAGCCATCTTAACTGGCAATACAATAATATTGAAACCTAGCCAAAATACACCTTTAGTAGCCTATATACTAGCTGATGCTATAGATAAGGTAGGATTTCCAAAGGGCGTATTTAACCTAGTTACAGGTGCTGGTGGTGAAGTGGGCAACCTATTGGTGGAGCATAAGGATGTAAATATGGTAACCTTCACTGGTTCAACAAAATCAGGCAGGGAAGTGGCACAAAGAGCTATGAAGGGCATAAAGAGGATTGCCTTAGAATTAGGTGGTAAATCCCCATCAGTTATATTAAGGGGAGCAGATATAGAGTTGGCGGTTAAAAGAAGCTTAGATTCTGTATATAACAATACAGGCCAGACCTGTAGCGCCTACACAAGGCTATTGGTACCAGAGGATGAAAAGGAAAAGATAGAAGAAGTAGTTATCAAGATGACTAAGGAATATCCCTTTGGAGATCCTGCATTGTCACCTAAAAATATTGGGCCAGTTATATCAGAGAGACAATTTTTCAAGGTCAAGTCCTATATTGAAAAGGGAGTAGAAGAAGGGGCTAGACTCATATATGGTGAAGTACCTAAGGATTATGATAAGGGATATTACATTAAACCTGTAGTATTCTCAGATGTAGATAATAACATGGTAATAGCCAAGGAAGAGATATTTGGTCCTGTCCTATGTATTATCCCCTATAAGGATAAGGAAGAGGCTATAAAAATAGCCAACGATACAGAATATGGATTAGCTGCAACTGTATTTGGACCAGAGGCCGAAGCCAGAGAAGTGGCAAACAAAATAAAGGCTGGAAATGTTAATGTTAATAATGGGAGATTCACTAGAAATGCACCTTTTGGTGGATTTAAGGAATCAGGCCTAGGCCGTGAAGGCGGAGTCTTTGGCATGGAAGAATTTTTAGAGATTAAGGCCATATTTAAATAAGGAATCATGATATTTTTGAAATATACCTTCATTCCTAAGGAATGGAGGTTTTGTTTTTTGGGAAATAAATGAAATAAAGAGATTATTTATAATTTCAAAAGGGTAAATCTTTTATGACATGGTTATTTACTTTTTATTCTAATGCTTTTAAGAGACTACATAATACTAATCATAGGAGGATAAAAATGAATAAAAAATTTATTTTACTATTAAGCATTATTATGATACTAACCCTTTTGATACAGGGGAGTCTTGTATATAAATTAAATATTAATAGCCTAGCAGGTACACAGGTAGATATAAAGCCCCTTTCCAATGACTTAATTATGTATTTAGTCATTATTGGTCTAGTTTCAATAATTGTCTCTTTAACCATCATCATATATTTTGTAAATAAATCTAGAGAAAACATGGAATCACTAACCATGGAACTAGATAAGATGGCTGATTACAATAGAAAACTCACAGCTCAAATACAAGAAACATCATTTGGGGTTTCCTCTTCTTATGAAGAGATATCTTCAGCTTCTCAAGGGGCTGCAACTTCCTTCCAAGAAATAGGTTATGCTATAGGTGAAATTGAAGGGAAAATTCTTGACCAGGATAGCAAGGCCCTAGTTTTTGCAGATAGTATAGAAGAGATGACCAGTTTATTGGTAGAAAATGAAAACTCCATAGGGGAGTTAAGGGAAACCAATGAAAAAATGGAAATATGCAAAGAAGATGGATATGAGATGATCAATCATCTGACTAAAAGCAATAAGGAAAGCGATAAGGCCATAAAGGCTGTATCCCATGTTATAAACTATACTAGCAGTAAGGCTGGAGAAATTGAGAAGGTAGTTCTGATGATTGAGGAAATTGCAAAACAGACTAATCTCTTGGCCCTAAATGCATCTATTGAAGCAGCAAGGGCAGGTGAAGAGGGAAGGGGATTTGCTGTTGTTGCTGAAGAAATAAGGAAGCTTGCAGAAGAGTCTGATACCTTTGCTAAGGATATTAGAAATATTATAGATGAGTTGAAAAAGTCATTCCAATATGCAAGTGCAACTATGGAATATACGGACAAGATAACTAAGAAACAAACAGATAATGTCCAAAAAACAAAGGAGAGCTTTGAAAATATAACTGTTTATATCAACAAGACTAGGGAATTAGTTGAAGGCTTGATTAAGTCAGGTACTCTTTTATCAAATAAAAGGGATGACCTATTGGCCATCACAGAAGAACTATTATCTATAACAGAAGAAAGCAAAAAAACCATCGAAGAGTCAAATGTTAAAGTCCAAGAAAAGCTGGCAGGGATTGAAGAAATTAGGAAGTCTGTAGAAAATCTAGGAAACCTATCTTCTAGTTTGCTTTCCATAGTAAATAATCAATAGATTTTATCTCTCAAATAAGATAAACTTATTTATAGGAAGAGTTAGAGTTTGCTATAAATGGGGGGAAGCTAGTTGAGAGAAAAAATTGAGGGCTTTATCACTGATTATGTAATGTCTCATAATGAAAATGAGCTTTATAGACAACCTTTAATAGGATTTAGTAGTGCAAATGATGAAAGATATGAAAATATTAAAGAAATTATAGGGCCCCATCATATATACCCTAGGGAGGTCCTGCCTACTTGTAAAACAGTCCTTTCCTTTTTTATTCCCTTTACTAAAAAGGTAGTGGATAACAATATTTCAGAGGGGAAAAGTAAGGTTTCCTACCTATGGGCTAAGACCTATTATGAATGTAATAACCTAATCAATAGTTTATCAGGTGAATTGGTTGAATATTTAAAGGAATTTAATGTAAATGGAGCAACAATCCAGGCTACCCACGGCTTTGATAAGGAAAAGTTTGTTGCAGGCTGGTCCCATAAGTCAGCTGCAGTCATAGCTGGTCTTGGAGACTTGGGCCTTCATTCATTATTAATTACGGACAAGGGCTGTGCAGGTAGACTAGGGACTGTATTTTTAGATGTGGAGATTGAGCCAAAGAATAAGAAGGGGGCAAATGAACATCCTTGCTTATATTATAGAGATGGGTCCTGTAGAGTATGTGTAGATAATTGTCCAACCAATGCCTTAAGCATTGATGGTCTAAATAAGAAGATATGCTATGAAAAATGTCTTCATACTGATGAACTTTATTCTGATTTAGGGACATGTGATTGCTGCGGTAAGTGTTCTCTTGGACCCTGTGCATATTTTGAATAATTATATATTGACAGCAAAAATGGAACCAATTTGGTTCCATTTTTTTATATATGAATTGGTCTGTCTATAGCACCGAGGGCTGCCTCCATAACAATTTCTGAAAGGGTGGGATGAGGGTGAATTGCCTTGGCCAAATCATAGACAGTTCCTTCTAGCTGCATTGCTGTTACTGCTTCTGCAATCATGTCTGTTGCGTGGGAGGCCATAATATGGATACCAAGGATTTCTCCATATTGATTGTCAGATATGATCTTTATAAACCCTGAGCTTTCACCTTCTGCTAAGGCCTTGCCGTTGGCTGCCAAGGGGAACTTACTTACAGTATAATCATGACCCTTATTCTTAGCTTCTTCTTCAGTAAGGCCTACACTGGCTAGCTCGGGGAAGGTATAAACACATTGGGGGACTATATTATAATTTAGAGTGCTTTCCCTACCCATTATATTCTCTGCAGCAACTATTCCTTCGGCAGAGGCCACATGGGCTAGGGCATATCTACCGTTTAGATCTCCAATGGCATAGACACCTTTAATACTTGTTTCCATTTTATTATTGGTTACTATATAACCCTTTTCATCTATTTCTAAGTTTAAATTCTTCACTTGACTAAGATCTGGCTTTACACCTAAGGATACAAGGTATTTATCTCCCTTAATAGTTTTCTCCTCGCCCTTATGGTCTATTTTTACTCCATCATCACTAAAGGATAAGAGTCTTGTAGAGGTTAGGATTTTTATCCCTTCTCTTTGTAGATGTTTTTCAAGGGTTGTCGCCATTTCACTTTCAACACTGGATAGTATCCGATTTGATCTTTGGATTATGGTTACATTGGAGCCTAGGGCATTGAAAAGGGTTGCAAACTCTACTGCTATAACTCCACCACCTACTATTACTAGGTCCTTTGGTATTTCTTCAAGTTGTAAGGCTCCCTTACTATTGATAACCTTTCCTGATTTTACTAAACTATCTAAACCAGGAATAGGAGGGGATCCATCACCTGCACCGATGGCTATTATTAGATTTTTACCTGTTAGAACCTGGCCATTTACTTCAATTTGGTTTTTATTTAGAATAGTTCCTTTTCCTTCGTAAAGGTCTATCTTATTCTTCTTAAAGAGGGTATATATTCCGCTTACTAGCCTGTCTACTATTCTATCCTTTCGTTTTAACAAGAGCTTCCAATCAACTTTTATACTGGATTTATCAATACCTAATATGGCAAAATCTTCTGTTCTTTGGATATCCCTATATAGTTTGGCGGTTTTTAGTAGGGTCTTAGTAGGTATACAACCCCAGTTAAGACATACTCCACCTAGCCTTTCCTTTTCAACTACTGCTACCTTTGCCCCAAGTTGGGCTGCCTTAATGGCAGCCACATAGCCTCCAGGACCTCCACCTAAGATTAATACATCATAATTAATCATATTATCACCTTTACCTTTCTATGATTTTAGAAATAGGATATCTGGATTGGATAGTAGTTCTTTCAATAGGTTCAAAAATCTTGCTCCGCTTGCCCCGTCTATTATTCTATGGTCATAGGATAAGGATAAAGGTAAAACATAGGCAATTACAACCTCGTCATCCTTCACTATAGGTTTCTTGACTATTCTGCCTAGGCCTAGGATGGCTGATTCAGGGTAGTTGATTATCGGTATTCCAAAATATCCACCGATGGAACCATAATTGGTGATGCTAAAGCTGCTACCCTTTAATTCATGGAGTTCAGCCTTATTCTCCTTAGCCCTAGTAGTTAAATCTTCTATTTCCTTAGCCAAATCTAGGATAGATTTTTTATCTGCATTCCTTAGGACTGGCACCATTAGGCCCCTTTCTGTATCAGTGGCTATGCCTATATGGTAGAAGTATTTTAGTATCAGGTCTTGATTTTCTTCATCGTAGGTGGAATTAAACTCTGGGAATTCCTTTAAGGCTTTGATGACTGCCTTTATGATAAAGGGTAGATAGGTTAGGTTAATTCCTTCTTCTTTGAGGCTATCCTTATGTCTATTTCTAAATTCAACTAATTTACTAATATCTATTTCATCCATGGCAGTGGTGTGAGGTATGGTAAATCTTGATTTTACCATCTGGTCTGCAATGGTCTTTCTAATCCTAGATAGAGGAATTCTTTCAATATCTTCTTTATATTCTTCTTCTTTTATTGCTGGTAATTTAGGTTCACTTGAAGCTTGTGTCATAGGTCTAGTAGAAGCTTCTTTGGCCTTTAATATGTCTTCCTTCATGACTCTGCCATTGGGGCCTGTGCCTAGGACACTTGTAATATCTATACCTAAATCCTTGGCTAATTGTCTAGCAACAGGTGTAGCCAATACTTTTTTCTTAGAGCTTAGCTTAGGTGTAGATTCTATTGTTTCATTACTTGCAGGGATTACTTCTGAAGAAGCTATTACCTCTCCTACTACTCCTGCAGTTTCTTCTTCTTGAACTACTTGGCTTTCAACTTCTTTGGCTTCTCCTCCTGTATCTATGACAACAAAAACTTGGTCAACTTCAATAGTATCTCCTTCTTCAAACTTCAATTCTAATACCTTGCCTGATCGTGGAGAGGGTATTTCTGTAGTTACTTTATCAGTTTCTACTTCTGCT
>JAAYQJ010000033.1 GCA_012519355.1 Tissierellia bacterium
CTACAGAATCCAATCTAAAATTCAATATTTAGATAATAACTCGATGAAGGATTCTGAAATGCCTTAGGCCACTTTTTGTACATAATTATTTTCCACTTTTTGATCATTCTTATATTGACATTTACATTTTTGTCACCTGAAAATAAATAAGCTCATTAAAAGTAGGAGAATCGTAGGAGAAAATCTAAGAAATCTCCTACTTTTTTATTTGGATATAATTTATCAAAATCATTGGATTTTGATAAATTATATCCAAATAAAAAAGTAGGAGATTTCTAATTTATCAAAATCATTGGATTTCCTTAACCTTATTAATGCTTACTGTTAATTCTTTTATCTCTATACTATTTTGACACTTGAACATCTATATTTTCTGGTATAAAGTGGGATGTAGGAAAATGAAAGAGGATTGAAAGATTGTGTGTACAATTTATTTATGGGGGAGAAAAATGGATAATATAATAATTAAGGAAGGTCTAATACCTGAAATTGATCAATTAATGGACTTGTACAGTGATGTAGAGTGGCTTATTTATACAAAAGATAAAATAAAGCTATATAATGCGGTCAATAATTCATTAAAGGTCATTACTGCTTGGGATGATGAGAAACTGGTGGGATTAATCCGTGTAGTAGGAGATGGACATACAATTATTTATATACAAGATATACTAGTTCTAAAAAACTATCAAGGAAAAGGGATAGGAAGTTCCTTATTAAAGTTGGTATTAGAACAATATAAATCAATTCGCCAAGTTGTTCTGATGACAGATGATACAGATAAAACAATAAACTTCTATGAAAAAAACGGAATGAGAAAAACTAGCCATTATAATTGCCTAACTTTTGTAAAATTTAACCCAATTTAGGTTAGAAAGGAGTATTTGGGAATGAAAATTATTATAAGACAAGAAAATCAAAAGGATTATAGAATTACAGAATCTGTTGTAGAACAAGCCTTTAAAAGACTTGACTATGATCCTAGTGAGCACATATTAGTATCAAAACTAAGGAAAAGCCATGTATTTATACCAGAACTTTCCCTTATAGCAGAAGTAGATGGAAGAATTGTAGGTCATACTATGCTTACAAAGCTAATTATAAAAAATGGGGAAAAGGAGTATGAATCATTAGCCCTAGCTCCAGTATCGGTTTTACCCTCCTATCAAAATAAAGGGGTTGGCACCGCCTTGGTTAATGAAGTTTTAAAAATTGCAAAGAATATTGGATTTAAATCAGCCATTGTCCTTGGACATCCTAATTATTATCCTAGATTTGGATTCAAACCTGCAAGTATATGGGGTATAAAGCCACCCTTTGATGTATCAGATGATGTATTTATGGCTTTGGAACTTGAGTGTGGAAGCCTTGAAGGCGTTACAGGAATTGTAGAATATCCAAAAGAGTTCTTTGAGTAAATTAAATAAATATAATTGTTAAATGTCGCTTGCCATGCGACCAATAGGTTAACCATTTTTGATATCCTTCAATTAATAATTAATTGGAGGGGATATCATGAAAAAAGGGTTAACTGAACTTGTATTTATACTGGATAGAAGTGGTTCAATGAGCGGTTTAGAAAGTGATACAATTGGTGGATACAATTCCATGCTAGAAAAGCAGAAAAAAGTAGAAGGGGAGGCCCTTGTTACTACTGTGTTGTTTGACGATAAGTATGAATTGCTTCATGATAGGGTCAATCTTAGAGGAGTAGTTCCAATAACAGAAAAAGAATATTATGTGAGAGGCACAACTGCACTACTTGATGCCATAGGTCTTACAATCAATAAGATAGTAAATGCCCATAAACATATATCAAAAGAAGAAGTACCAGACCATACTTTATTTGTAATTACAACTGATGGAATGGAGAATGCAAGTAGAGAATATACCTATGATAAGGTTCGTGAAATGGTTGAATACCAAAAAAATAAATATGGATGGGAGTTTATATTTTTAGGTGCAAATATTGATGCCATTGAAACTGCTCAGCGTTTTGGGATTGATAAAGATAGGTCAGCAAACTATAATGCTGATAGTGAGGGCACAATATTAAATTTCCAAGTAATCAGTGAAGCAGTTAGCAATATAAGAGTGAACAAAAAAATCTCAGATAATTGGAAGGCACCCATCGAAGAAGATTATAATAGACGGAAGGTTAAAAGATAAAACAGATATCCCTTGGAAATAAGTATATTTTCAAGGGATTAATATTTCATCCAGATATAATCCATTAGTTCTTTATTTTGGTATAATGGATTAAAGGATTATCATTAAGGTGGTGTTATTATGCCAAAGGGTTTTAACCTATCAAGGGAGTTGTATACTGCAATAAAGCAATATATTGAAGACAATTATATAGAAGAAGTCCCATCCAGATCACCAGATACTATTGAAGGGTTCCAGCTTAGTGAATCCTCTCTTGAGAAGCCAATATTTTTTTCAGTTAAACCTATTTTAGAATCACCAGCTAGAGAAAGAAGACTAGAGGATTTAATAAATAATATGGATGAAACCTTCTCCCAAATGCTACTTAGGCTAATTGATGAAAAAGACATGACAGATGTAGAAGTTTATAAAAAAGCTAATATTGATAGAAAGCATTTCTCCAAAATAAAAAACAATATACACTATAAGCCTAGTAAATCTACAGTAATTGCTTTCGCCATATCATTGAAATTGAATTTGGATGAAACTAAGGATTTGCTTGCTAAAGCAGGTTTTGCATTTTCTAATAGTTACAAGTTTGATATCATAATTAAATATTTTATTGAGAATAAGAATTATAATATTTTTGAAATAAATGAGGCCTTATTTGCATTTGATCAACCTTTACTGGGTGGCTAGGGATATTAAGGAGAGGAAAATAGGGTTATGGCTTATTTTACCTTTGAAGTACGAGTGGATTCTGAAAATTCCATCACCCTAAGTTCATAACCAAACTCATTAAGAACCGCCTGTATCCTTGCTGAACTTTTCTTCAGATTAGATGACATAAAAATTCCCCCTAATCAAGAGTAAATATTAATAGTTAGTCTGTATATATTATAAGAGTATTTGAAATAAGATACAATGTTCTATAGACTTTTACCTTCCACATATGTTTAGAAGGAGGGGATATGTTAAAGAACCTAATTCGATACTAGAAAGCTATGTACTTCTAAAGCATATGATGTAGAATAGAAGTAGGAAAGTACCTATTAATATGGCAAAAATAAACTCCTACTAGAATATTTATCTAACCTAAGACCCTGTGATAAAATTGGGAATAAAAATAGGGGATGAAAAAGATGTTTGATATAGGTTTAGTAAGTTTTAGGAGACTTAATACTAATGATTTAAATTACATGTACAAATGGCTAAATCATGGCCTTGCTGCTGAGTGGTACGGTAAAAAACAATTTACAATGGAAGAGATTGAGGAAAAGTACCTACCATATATAAATAATGAGAAACCTACACAAGCTTATCTGATATTATATAATGAGAGACCAATCGGATATATACAAACCTACAGGATACAAGACTATAAAGAATATGCACAAGCTATTGATATTGATGAAAATGCCTCAGGTTTAGATTTATTTATTGGTGAAGATGACTTTATTCACAAGGGATTAGGCAAGTATATTATCAGTAAGTTTTTAGAGGAGATAGTTTTTGCCTTGTATGATACTGTAAGTTGCATATTAGGTCCTGAACCAGATAATATAGGAGCAATAAAAACCTATGAGAAGGTTGGATTTAGGTACTTAAAAACAGTTCGGACAGAAGATGGAGACGAATACATCATGAGAATTGGAAAAGAGGAATTTAGCCAACTAAAATAAGCTTAGATGAACAGGGGGATGCTCTATGGTTATGAATTTTTATGTAGAGGGTCAATATAGTGCATTTTTTTGCACAATCTCTACATATTATCACCAGTAGATTAATGTGGAATAAAACTATTTATTTGTGAGGTGGATAATGAAAAAGGTAGCCCTTGTATATAAAACTAAATATGGGAGCACAGAAAAATATGCAAATTGGATTGCAGAGGATACAGGTGCTGACATTTTCAAAGTTAGTGAAATTAAAGCTGATAAGTTGGAAGCATATAATACCATCGTATATTGTGGTGGACTATATGTGGGGGGGATACTTGGATTTTCTTTTATAAAAAAGAATTACTTGAAGTTTTGCGATAAAAAATTGATTGTGGTAGCTGTGGGTGCTACTCTTAAAAAGGATGAGGCAATAGAAGAGATTAAAGCAAAGAACTTTACAGATGAAATGGAGGATAAAGTGGAGCTTTTCCTCTTAAGGGGCGGACTTAATTATAAAAAAATGAATCTTATTGATCGACTTTTAATGTTTCTATTGATAAAATCAGTAAAATTAAAAAAAGCTGAAGAACTTGATGATGATACTAAGGGGATGATTGCAACCTACGGAAAAGTGGTTGATTTTACAAACAAAAATGCAATTGAACCAATAATACATGCTATTAACAATTGATTTGCTATTAAGTAAATGAGCCTTGTTGATGATAAAGAAAGCCATGTGATTTATAAAATGTTCCTCATAAGAATTATCTTTAATAAGGAATAATCTGATATTCCAATTATAGCTAGATGGTGGAACAATGGATTACTTATGAAAGTTGGGCTTTATAAATGGATAAGGAGGGATAAAATGGATCAATCCATTGAAATTATGAAAGATAGAATAGTGAAAATCTTATTAGATAATGAACCTTCAATTTATCTATTTGGCTCCATTGTGCTTGATGACTTTAAGCTAGGTTGGAGTGATATAGATATATTATGCTTAACTAAATCTGAGCTTACAGATGTACAAGCAAACCAACTACTTAATCTAAGACAAGCCCTTCAGGATGAATATAAGGATAATCCATACTTTCCTTTATTTGAAGGTGGTTTTCTATCACTTAATGGATTTATAAATGGGACTAGTGATACTGTTGTTTATTGGGGGACAAGGGGGCAAAGGATAAGAGATAAATATTATCTTGATCCATTCTCAATGATGGAGCTTTTAGAGAGTGGAGGACTATTGTATGGAGATGAAATAAGGGATAAATTTATCTACCCAACAAAAGAAAGTCTTATAAATGCAGTTATTAACCATTATGAAACCATAAGGAAACATGCTATTACAACTGATAGAAGCCTATATTCAGCAGGATGGATGCTAGATATTGCCAGGTGTATTTATACACTTAGAACAGGTAAAATTATTGCCAAGACTAAAGCAGGCAAGTGGGCTTTAGATAACAATTTAGTTCCAGATGTTGAAGTCATGAGAAAGGTCATAAGAATTAGAGAAGAACCAAATAAATATAAAAATGACATTGAGCTTATGAAATGGTTAGAAACACTAGGGGAATACATTCAGAGATTTGCTGATGTGTTAGAAGAAGAAATATTAAAAGTGAAGGTATATAATATTAGAAGGGCCAGGAAGGAAGACTCTGAAGCTTTGGCACATATTATTGTGGAAAGCTGGAAGTCAGCCTATAGTAATATAATCCCCTTAGATGAGATGGCTAGGTTTCTTGATAAAAAAAGAAGGCAAGGGCAATTTGAGAAATTCATTGAAGATGGAGAAATAGTCTTAATAGGTTTTTATGAAGAAAAACCCTTTGGCTTAGCGTTTGCAAACAAGGATAATGATGAGCAGTTAAAAGACTGTGGTTCTATTTATTCCATCTACCTCCTAGAGGAATACTGGGGAAAGGGTTTAGCTAGCAAGTTAATGGATGAAGTAATAAACATATTGAAAGAGGAAGGATGTAAGCAGGTTTCTCTATGGGTTTATGAAGCAAATAAGAGGGCAAGAAAGTTCTATGAAAAATGTGGCTTTGTATTTGATGGAAATAAGAAACACAGCCGCTTTTCTAATAAGCCCCTTGAATTAAGGTATATAAAACAAATATAGAATCACTCATTATGGGAAAGAAAGACATGAAATCCAAGGGATAACAGGGGGAAGAGATGAAAAAATCCATATAATGACCTTGAAAAAAGCATATGAGGCTTAAGGGATTCAAAAACTATGTTATAATATTACCATAAATATACAGGATTTCAACAAAATAACATTGGCCTAAGGGGGAAAATTATGGAAAAGAAAAAACAATTTGTCTATGTACTTAACCTTATACCTCGACTTCATGATGACGACAGTTGGACCCAGGAGGATGAGGATATAGTAACTAGGCATTTTTTAAGGCTTAAGAGATATACCTAGGAAGGGAAGGTAATCCTTGCTGGAAGGACTCTAAATGAGGCTTCTAATAGTTTTGGATTGGTAATCTTTGACGCCCAATCAGAGGAAGAAGCAATTGAGTTTATGAAGGAAGACCCTACAGTGGCAGAAGGGATTATGACTGCAAAACTTTATCCCTATAGAGTTGCACTAATGAGAAAAGGTGAGTAGGTCTAGCCCACCTCGAAAAAATCGACTTATATTTATCATCAAAACTGGGAGGACAAGCTTATGCATATTTTACTAATAAATGAGTAGTGATATAACTACAATTTCTAGTCAAAGAATTTTACAAATATGCAATGATATTATTGAGTTAAAATTACCGCAGCTCTATGCAAAGAATAATTTCATTGATGAAAGTGATGTAAATTCTGCTATTGATAAGGCAGAGAAGAATATGGAAGAAAAATCTGCCTTGAAGAATATTGAGAATATAGGAAGCGTCGCTGGTGTAATGGGTGCCCAAAGAAATATACACCAGGCCTATGATGAAAATAAGAACTATATGAATGGGGCAAGGGGAGGGGCATTCAGTTGAGGATGCTGCAAAAGTTGGTATTTCTGTAGGTATGAGGGTATTGGGGAAGGGTACTTTTGTCTATGCTCTTACAATGCAATTGTCAAGGGATAAGCTAATAAATCCATTTGCTTCAAATATTTTGACTAGCCAAGGAACTGTAAAAAGTGTAGCATATATAGCAAATCCAATATCTACAGCAAGCGAAAAGTTAGCTTCATCAATTAGCAAATCAGCAATAGCAAACTCTAGAGCGGGACAGGCTATGGGATTAAACA
>JAAYQJ010000211.1 GCA_012519355.1 Tissierellia bacterium
CCTACTTCCCAAGAGCTTCTGCTACTGCCCTAACAGGAAGGTAAGTTGTTCCGTTATAAATAAAGGCTTCTACTGGATTGCCATTTGCATCTATTGGATCTAGCCTTTCATCATCTACATAGATATTGACCCCTGTTGAAACTGTTATTTGCTTTTCGTAGATGGCTGCCAATGATGGTAGAACTACTATGCTAAACAATACCATAATAAGCATGCCTAATACTAGGTACTTAACTTTTTGAATAGTTTTCATACCCAATACCCCCTTTTAAAGTTAAATAAAAACTATATTTATTTACTTCTTTCTTCCCCAAAACCCAATTAATTATATTCTGTAAGTCTACATACACCTAGCTATGAGTAAATATATTATTTTATGATTAGTAAGTCAGTTTTCTTTATTATGTTATAAATAGGAAAATCCTATTAAAATTCTTCTAAACTTAGGGATACTCACCTGGATTCCTGTAAGTTTTTTTACAGCACAACTTTATCTCCTTGATATGGGTCTTTCATCTAATACTTCTTCAGGTAGTATTTCCAATGCCCTTTCCAATATATTCTTTCCATATAGACCCTCTCCCCATGGTGGGTTAATAATTTGCCTCCATAATTTACTTCCCCTTTTATTATGAAATAGTCCTAGGGTGTTTTTTAGTGCATTGTAACCCATTTTTTGATCTTCACCAAATCTTTCTACATAATCCATTAATTTTTCTATAACTTCCCGCCTTGAAATATTGTTGATTTTCCCCCCTTCTACAAATTGATCTACTTCTGCCAATATAAATGGAGCCTCATAGGCTGCTCTACCTAACATAACCCCATCTACATGGTTCAAATGTTTCCTTATTGATTCAATTGTTTTTATTCCGCCATTTATCTCAATAAGTAATTCTGGGAAATCTTTCTTTATCCTATAAACATCATCATACCTAAGAGGAGGAATCTCCCTATTATCCTTTGGACTTAAGCCTTCTAGTATAGCAATCCGGGCATGTATTATGAAATGTTTAACTCCTGCTTCATTGAGAACCTTAACAAAATACTCTAAATCCTCATACTTATCAAATATTACCTTTGGTAAAGAACTTGGCAAAATATTGGTCCCATCTATACCAATTCTATGTTTTACAGTAACTGGTTTATTGGTTTCTCTTTTCATTGCTTGAACTATTTCTGCCACCTCTTCAGGATATGCCATGAGGCTTGCTCCCATTTGATTACCTGAAACCCGGTCTGAGGGACAACCTACATTTAGGTTTATCTCATCATAATCCCAGTCCTCTGCAATTTTTACCGCTTCTCCAATCTCTTCTTTTTCACATCCTGCTATCTGCAAAGCTAGAGGTTTTTCAAAGGGATCAAAATCCAAAATCTTATTCCTATCTCCATGAATAATTGCACTACTTGTAACCATTTCCGTGTATAGGATAGACTTTTTAGTTAATAGTCTACAAAAATATCTAAAATGTCTATCTGTTATATCAACCATTGGGGCTATGCTTATTCTTGACATTAGTTCTACCTCCTAACTAAATCTGATTTGAATATATAGTATTATTTATTACTCATTATACTAAATTTTAGAAAAGAACACCTCTATTTTACACAATTATAATTTTGTCTATCTTACAATTTTACTTATAACATTTTACTTGAATACTTGGCCCTGCCCTATTCTCAATCCTATAGCCTCATGTGTTAATAAAGTAGAAAAATGTAAAAAACTCCATATTTCAACAACTAGCTAATATATATTTTTTTGGAAATCTATGTTACTATAAATTAAATATAATATTTGGTACAATTGTTTTTGTAAGTAACTAAAACTGTAAGGGAGGAATTTAATGATCAATAAAATTAGTTTGAAAAAGAACATATTTTTTATTATAGCCTTAGTCCTAGTGTTAGTAGAATTACCTCTTGGTGCTTTTGCAGC
>JAAYQJ010000212.1 GCA_012519355.1 Tissierellia bacterium
CTTATTATTTAAGGAACTTGCCAATATAGATGCCTTTCCAATATGCTTGGAAAGTCAAGATAAAGAAGATATTATTTTTACAGTAAAGCAAATCTCCCCGACTTTTGGAGGAATTAATTTGGAAGATATATCAGCACCAAAATGTTTTGAAATTGAAAAAAGATTAAAGAAAGAGTTAGATATACCTGTTTTTCATGATGACCAACATGGAACTGCCATAGTTGTACTTGCGGTTATTATCAACTCATTAAAGATTGCAAAGAAGAACCTTCAAGACGTAAAAATAGTAATCAATGGCTCAGGGGCTGCTGGTATAGGAATTTGTAATTTATTGCTTGTGGCAGGGGCAAGGGATATTATAGTTTGTGATAGTAAAGGTATATTAAATCCCATGGACAGCTCATTAGCTTCATATAAAAAAGAAATAGCTAGAAAAACTAATCCAAGAGGTGTGAAAGGGAGACTAAGGGATGCCATAAAAGGGGTAGCCTTTGATATTATGGTGAAATCCATGATTCCACAGATCAATGCCATTGATAGGGTTATCCACCAACATGGTGCAATATCTCCAGGTTCAGTAGGGGAGGTTAAGAAACCTTGGTATATGCACCCCCATCAAGGGGATAATTTATTAGTACTTCATGGAAAAAGATTTGTGGAACTATACAAGCCTGAATATGGGAAAATAGAGAAGTTTGTAGTCACTCCCGATTATATAGAACATAATGGTGAGCTCATACTTGAGGGAGGAGGCCTAGTAGTCTGGGATACCCATGTATTCCATAGGGTTACAAGTGGAGAAGAGGGGTCCGCATCAGTAAATCTAGCTACCCACTATGAAGGCTTTGATATAAAAACTAATTTTAATATCTATGATTTGAATATTGAAACTGGTGAATATAGAGTAATTAGAGAAGGATATAAGGATCAGTTTTAAAACCCAAGTTATCTTGGGTTTTTTTCATTAAACAATAATTTATCTAGATTTTTTTAATATGAAGGATTATAATAGATAGGTAATTATTTTGACATAGGAGGTAAATATGATTTTCTCATGGTACACAGCAGCAGTTCTAACAATAATTTTGTGGGGAATAACTGACCTATTTTATAAAAAAGGTACAGATCCTAATGACAAATATAGTCATTTAAGAATTGTATTTATGGTTGGTTTAGTAATGGGCATACAAGCCATATTTGAATTAAATAAAATGGGTTGGGCATATGATCCAATAAATATTATCAAATACTTACCAGTATCATCCATGTATATATTATCAATGACATTAGGCTATGTAGGCCTTAGGTACTTAGAAGTTTCCATTAATTCACCTGTTAGCAATACTTCTGGAGCAATTGCAGGAATACTAGCATTTTTAGTATTGGGTAAGACTATGAATTTATGGCAACTGGGAGCGGTAACCATTATAACCCTTGGCCTTATAGGTATTGGTATTATAGAGAGGGATTTGGCTGAGGAAGAAAAGCTTAGTAATAATGAAAAAATAGATGCAAAACATAAAATTGGTCCCTTAGCTCTTATATTTCCAATACTCTACGCAGTGGTAGATGCCCTGGGTACATTCTTAGACGATGTTTACTTAAGTAAATTGATGAGTCCAGAGGTTGCTTTGGTTTCTTATGAATTAACATTTTTATTCTGTGGAATCTTAGCTTATTTATATATTACAGTAGTAAAAAAGGAAAAATTCAATATTTTTCAGGAAAAGGACAAGGGATTGGCAGCAATTTTTGAGACAGCAGGTCAGTTTTTTTATGTCTATGCCTTAGATACTAATTCTGTAGTAGTAGCACCTATGATAGGAACTTATAGTATTGTATCTGTAATTCTAGGACGGATATTTCTTAGGGAAAAACTATCTAAGAAACAATATTTATTTATTGCCATAGTTATGTCTGGCGTATTTATATTAGGATTCTTTGAATAATAAAAGGTTAGGGTAGAGGCCCTAACCTTTTATATACTTATTCTAATATATTTCCTGTAGGTGTATTTTACCAAACCTAAGCTATTCCTTAAGCGTTTATTAAGGGTCTTCTTAAAAGTTTCTAACTCATCTATGCTTTCATTTGATATAGGCTGGAGGCCATACTTACTTTTAACAAAGATATGAGTTATATCCCTAAAGTCCTTTTCAATATAATAAAATTTACTCGCAACTCGTTCTGCATATTCATAATGGGTTTCACCATGCATTTGAGGGTAACCAAATAATTCAAACAGCTTAAGTATTTGCTTATACAAATATATTGTCTTCCTATCATTGGATAGTTTCTTATACTTAATATCCTTGTATTTGTAGTATAATAAACCAAATATAATTCTTGCAGATACTATCAATAGTAAAATTTCTATTAAGCTATTTGCAAAACTCTTTCTTTCCTCAGGCATATCATCAGAAGGCACATTGTCCCCATTTTTATATTCTCCTTCAAGTATAAATTCATCACGATTAATTCCATTCACTATTATTTCTTCTCCATCTATAAAAGAAGAGGGTATGTCATTATTTAGTCCTCTTTCATCTTCTTCAACAGTTTGGTAGTCTACCATCCGTGATTCTACAGGGTAGGCAGGAGTTGGTTCAAAGGTCATCCAACCAACAGGTTCTATAAAAGCTTCTACCCAGGTATGGGCATTTTTATTACTTACTTCAAATATACCAGGCTCAACTTCCTCAGAGACTAAATAGCCCTCAACATATCTGGTTGGTATCCCTTCTAAACGAAGCATAATTGCCATAGCTGTAGCAAAATAGGTACAGTAACCCTTCCTTTCCTTAAATAAAAAATGAGAGATAAATTCATCACCTTTTGGTACTTCTTTTACATCAAAGCTATATTCATAATTATCCCTAAGGTATTTTTCTATGGCTACTGCCTTTTCAAAGTCGGTTTTCTTATCCTTGACTATAGTTTCAACTAGGTCCTTAGTTTCCCTAGTTATTTTACCTTGAGGGATTTGCAAATAAATATCAATGTTTTCAATATCTTTTTTTTGATTGTTGATTCCTTTGGAAAGTAAAATTCCATAGGGGTATGGTTTTTGTACCCTAACAGTGTAGAGGTCATATTTATAGATACCATCTGGAGATACTAATACATGGTCACTATTTATATATATATATTCTCCTTTATTAAAACTAATAAAATCTGGCAAATATGGGCTAAAAACAGTATTAGTAGCAATATCATGGTATTTAATAGTTATGTACTTTTCTTCAAAAAAAGATTTTCTTTCAATATTTTGTAAATCACTTAGCCTATTACTTAACTTATATTTATTAAAATCTAAACCATAGGACTGCCAAGAATCTCCAGTATATATGTGTTTTACATTGCCTCTAAGATAAGTAGGTTCGTCAGATTTCACAGTCATTACTTTACTATGGTCAATATATACTGGCCCACCTAATTTTGAACCCCCAAGTTGATAACCTGTTATTGAAAAATCGAATAAGCTAGCATTGCCTGACTTTCTAGTATAAGTATCATAGGAGCGAAGTTCTTCTACAAAGGGGAAGTGTGTATATACTTTTTCTTGGAGCCAGGGCCATTTCAAATAATTATAACTCTTAGGTAACAAGAGTGCTAATGCAACAATTAATATTCCATATATACTTATTGTTTTAAATCCTAGGGAAAGGAAAAAATCAGTTTTTATAACTGCATACTTATTTAAGCCCATCAAGATAATAAAGGATAATAAAAATAGTGACAACATCCAATAAGCCTCATCATAAAAATTGTACCAGTAATATAGAAAAGGAAGAACATAAATAGGTAATAGGATGTATATCTTTTTAAATTTGAAAATGGTTATGGCTGTGAATAGAGAGATTAGGATTATTATAAATAACCAAAACAATACAATATTTTCAGATGAAATATTTTCTTTTCCTAAAATATTATCCCAAATATTACTAAATAAGGAGTAGGTCCTTTCAGCTATAACAAGTAAAATAGGGTAGTAAAATCTTTGAACAATGATTAGAATTACTAAAGCAAGAAATAGTATAATAAATAAGACAATAGGATTAAAAAGAAAGAACTTAACTATCAGACTAAAAAGTACTATAAGGGGAAATTGTATTGAAGTCTTTAGTTTAAATCCGGCTCCCAAGGCAATGATATAGACTAAACTAAAGACCATTATTGTATAGAAAATATTATATACGAGAATCTTTTTTCGACTTACTACTTTATCCATAGTATCCCTCCAAAGTACCTTTCACATTGGCTTTACAATCTATCCAATATAAGGGGATGTTTTCAGATTCCAGTCTTTTCTCAACTAGTCTGTCCAAAGAACCAGTTTTATTCTCATTATCAGTAATAACAAAGAATAGAGGATATAAATTCTTCATTCTTAAATCGATTCCAAGAGAACCCATTGCTTTACCTAAATTTGGAGTAACAATGACAAGTGTAGCTCCCTTATTTATAGTTTCAATTCTAGATGTAATAAAAGTAGGGAAGTCTAAGCTTCCATTGCCTTTAAATTTAGCTAGACTTTCTAAGAAAGGTTTAAAATCAGGTTTTTGTTGACCTTGTATCTTAATATAATTTTTTTGATCTTGAGTTTCTAGGGTAACCTCAATGTTATGGTTTAAACAATAATTTATAATACTAGTGACAAGATCAACTATTTTATCTTCTATTCTATTGTCAACGTCATTTTTAAACAAGCTATATTCATTATCAATAAATATACTTACTTGTGTATCACCCCTATTTTCGTATTCCTTAACAATAGGAGTGTTTTTTCTTGCAGTTAGCTTCCAGTGGATAGCTTTTATACTATCTCCCTCTGTATACTCTCTTAAAGCATTAATTCTACTCTTGTCCTGAAAAGATAAATCCCTGATAATAAGGTCTCCAGATTGTTGACTAGCTGATATTTTAAAAGTAGAAAGATTGATGATTTCAGGATATATTAAGAGGGAGGTAGTGCTAGAAATTTTCTTTTTAATAGTGAAAAATCCAAATGCATCTTTTATATATACACTAAGCTCTCCCATTTCATAGAAGCCTCTTCTTCTTAACTCAATGGTTTCAGTACCTTGGTAGAAGTCTCTTTTTCCGATGGATAATGTTATTTTTGGAGAATAATTACCTGTAAGTTTTTTTGAAAAGTCATTCTCGATTTCTACATATGGTATTGGAAATATGCTATTGTTTACTATTTTATATTTAATAATAATTGTATCACCGGTATAAAGGGAACCCTGAGGAATCTCTATCTTACCCTCTAAAAACATATAAGATATTAGGCAGTGGACTAAAGGTATTATATATGTCAATAGTAAAACATAGAATAGAAAATAGGGCATAGTTCCACCCACTAATAGAACGAAGAAAAATAGGATAATAAATATCAATAAGGGTAAATATTTCATTTTATTCATTTATTATCACCGGGATATATATACTATTTAGTACATCAAACAATATTTCATTAATATTCTTTTTTTCAATTCTGGCTTCAGGTGATAGGATTAGTCTATGGGACAAAACGGGTATTGCCATATTTTTAACATCATCTGGAATTACGTAATCCCTTCCTTCTACGTAGGCCTTAGCCTTTGTTGCCTTAAGTAAATCTATGGCAGCCCTTGGGCTAGCCCCTAATTGTAAATTTTCGTAATTACGGGTTAAATCAACTATATTTACTATGTATTCCAAAATATCATTATGAACAAAAATATTATCTACTTCTTTCTGCATATCTAATATGTCATCTTTTGAAACAACCGCTTTTATTTGATTAAGGTCTTTAATAGATTGATAATTTTTTAATATTTCAATTTCATAAGACTTATCGGGATATCCAAGGGATAGACGCATTAAGAAACGGTCCAGCTGTGCTTCGGGTAATGGAAAAGTACCTTGGTATTCTAATGGATTTTGTGTTGCTAAAACCATAAATGGCTTCTCCAAAATAAAGTGACTTTCTTCTGTAGATACTTCACCTTCTTCCATTGCTTGAAGTAGGCTAGATTGAGTTTTAGGAGAAGTTCTATTAATTTCATCTGCTAAGAAAATCTGGTTAAATATAGGGCCCTTTTTAAAGGAGAAAGTACCAGTATTTTTATCATATATGCTTACACCTATAATGTCTGATGGCATTAAATCTGGAGTAAACTGAACTCTCTTGTATGAAAGATCTAAGCTCTTTGCAAGAGCTTTTACAAGGGTAGTC
Source organism: Tissierellia bacterium (assembly GCA_012519355.1). Classification (GTDB taxonomy): domain Bacteria; phylum Bacillota; class Clostridia; order Tissierellales; family Tissierellaceae; genus JAAYFT01. The sequence goes on from JAAYQJ010000212.1 coordinate 6,224, forward strand.
TTGCCAACACCTGGAACATCTTCAATTAAGAGGTGTCCCCTTGCAAGTAAACATATTAAAACATTTTTTAAAACTTCATCTTTACCAATAATTATCCTTTTTAAATTGTTTAAAACTTCCAATGCCTTATCTTTACTCATCTTTACCCCCTATTATTTCATTAATTTTTAATCCCTATATATTAATATACCATATTTTTCTAGCAAAGAAACTATAACAAAATCATTCTTAGGAAGTATTTTTATACTCTAATTAGATTGCTAATAAAATAACAAACAATTCTCAAAAATCAGAAAATTAAGACTGGACAATATACTAATTTTATACTATCATTAATATTATAGTAATATATTAGGCTATTAAATTGATAAAGGAGGGTCAATCTTATGGAAAAAAGTCAAGGAAAGAGGGAGAGTTGGGGCTCTAGAATTGGTTTCATCATGGCTGCTGCTGGTTCAGCCGTAGGACTTGGTAATATTTGGAGGTTCCCATACTTAACCGGTACAAACGGGGGAGGAGCATTTATACTTATTTATTTAGTTTTTGTATTGGGAGTAGGACTAAGCATTATGACTGCAGAGTTTGCTGTTGGAAGAAGAGCTAATTTAGCCGCAGCTGGTGCTTTCAAAAAATTCAATCCAAGATTTACCTTTGCTGGAGTATTAGGTGTACTTAGTGCATTTTTTATCATGGGTTTCTATCCAGTAGTAGGAGGCTGGGCATTAGCCTATGTATTTAAATCTGTAACAGGTTTATTGTCTAATTCAGCTGCTATTGGTGACTATTTCGGTACATTCATAACTAGTTCTATTGAACCATTAGTATGGATGCTTATTTACTTATTAGCTAATATTCTTATTGTAGCTAGGGGAGTTCAAGGTGGTATTGAAAAGGCTAGTAAGGTCATGATGCCATCACTATATGTATTATTTATCATAATTGCAATCCGCAGTATAACTTTACCTGGAGCAGGGGCTGGACTAGAGTTCATATTTAAGCCAGATTTTAGTCAAGTTACTGGAAGTACTTTCTTAGCTGCTTTAGGTCAGGCGTTTTTCTCATTAAGTTTAGGTATGGGATGTATGCTAACCTATGGTAGTTACCTAAGTAAAGAAGAAAACCTTCAAAAGAATGCTTTAATTGTTACTTTAATGGATACTTCTGTAGCACTTATAGCAGCAATAGCTATATTCCCAGCATTATTTGCCTTTGGAATGGAGCCAGCAGTAGGTCCTGGATTAGTATTTGTTGTAGTTCCATCTATATTTGCACAAATGGGAGGAATAGGAGTAATACTATCAGTAATATTCTTTATTGCTCTAACTTTAGCAGCCCTTACATCATCAGTTTCATTACTTGAAGTAGTAGTTGCTTACTTAATAGACGAAAGAAAAATGGAAAGAAAGAAATCTGTAAACTTAGCAGGCGGTATTATGGTAATTACAGGTATCCTATCATCCTTGTCTATGGGTGCATTATCAGGAGTTAAAATACTAGGAGTAGGATTCTTTGACTTCTTTGATATATTAACAGATAAGATATTCCTTGCAATCGGTGGAATGCTAATTGCTATATTTGTAGGTTGGTTTATGAAGAAAGAAGACTTGAAAGATGAGCTTACAAATGGTGGAACAATTAAATTTGGTTTATTTGAACTATGGTATAATGTAACTAAATATATAATCCCTATAGCAATTGGTGTTGTAGCTGTAGCTGGTATTATGTCTATTGAGCAAACTGCCTTGATGATATTTGGTATCGCTCTTATAGTTGTATTGGCCATATTTTCAAAGAAACTTTAAAACAAAAACCCTTCAGATTTTCTGAAGGGTTTTTCTTATTCAGTAATGCTTTCGAAGGGTTCCTCTATGCTGTAGTGTCCCATTAGGGTTTCGGCTTTTTTTCCATCAATTAAAAATTGAACCCTATCCACAGAATCTAATTCTAATAAACTTGCTACTATCTGGTTAATAGTAAAGGTTTCTTGCATAGAACCACCATACATTCCTTCCTGCGCAAAATTTACATAGGCTGTACCATCGGCAACTTCTACGCCTAGCAACTTCACAGTAGAAGGTACTACCGTACTGGAATTTTCAGGGTTTACTGGCCCTTTAATTA
>JAAYQJ010000213.1 GCA_012519355.1 Tissierellia bacterium
ATCATAACTGTAGATAACAATTATATAAATATAATTGACCTTGAGGGCTTAAAGAATGAAGAAAACTTGAGCAGAATGGAATAATGGTAACAAAATTGGAATAGTTTTTTAATAATAAATATATAAGGGGGAAATTTTATGAAGAAGAGAGTACTTATATTTTTGGCATTAATGTTAGTAGTATCAACAGCATTAGTTGGATGTCAAAATTCAGCTACTCCTGCTGATGGAGATGGAGTAAAGGTAGGTTTAGTACTAGCAGGTGGTTTAGGAGATCGTTCATTCTACGACTCATCCCATGAAGGCGTTGAACAAGCAAAAAAAGACTTTGGAATTGAGTACAAGGTATATGAGTGTAGAAACGATTCTTCTTTACTTAACGATCAATTAGTACAAGCTTCACAATATGCTTCAATAGTAGCAGTAGTTGGTTTTGAATTCTATGATGTTGTACAGGAAATTGCAAAGGAATTCCCAGATGTTTATTATATCTATGTAGATAATGAAATAGAGGGAATTGACAACTTAATTACTATTTCCTATGCAGAAAACGAAGGTTCATTCTTAGCAGGGGCATTGGCTGCTATGCTTACTACAGAAACTTCTATTGAAGGCATAGATGAAGGTAAAGTAATTGGTATGGTTGGAGGAGTAGACATTCCAGTAATTAGAAATTTCCAAGCTGGATATGAAGCAGGAGCAAAATATATAGATCCAGAAGTAGAAGTTGAAGTTTTATTTGCTGGAGATTTTGAAGACCCAGCTAAGGGTAAAGAAAACGCAACAGTTTTATATTCCAGAGGTGCAGATATTGTATTCCAAGTAGCTGGAAAAACAGGAGAAGGTGTATTTGAAGCTGCTGCAGAACTAGGTAAATTTGCCATAGGAGTAGACTCAGACCAAAGGTATATTAATCCGGATGTTATAGTTGCTTCAATGGTTAAAAAAGTTGGTAAATCTATCTATGATACTATAGAAAACATTCAAAAGGGTAATGTAGATAAAGGAAAAGTAGTTTATTATGGTTTAAATCAAGAAGGTGTTGAATTGGGCTATGGTACAGATGATATGGTTCAATTTGCAACAGAAGATATGAAAGCAAAAATAGAAGACATTAAAGCTAAGATTATCAGTGGAGAAATTGAAGTACCAAAAGGAAAATAATTAATTATGGAGAAGTAGATATCTACTTCTCCATTTTAAAATAATTTAGATTGAAAGGTGAATTTCATGGAAGAAATATTAATTGAGTTAAGAAATATCTCTAAGCAGTTTCCAGGTGTTTTAGCCAATGATAATATTAATCTTGAAATAAAAAAGGGTGAAATTCATGCTATTGTAGGGGAAAATGGTGCAGGCAAATCAACTCTAATGAACATATTATATGGTCTACATGAGCCAACAGCAGGTGAAATTTACTTTAAAGGAAATCCTGTTAGATTTACTAGTCCCCTAGATGCTATAAAACTGGGAATAGGTATGGTTCATCAACATTTTATGCTGGTCCCTTCCTTTACTGTGGCAGAAAATATAGTCTTAGGTATAGAACCAAAAAGAAAAAAATTCTTAGTAGATAGGGAAAAGGCTATTAAAGAAACAAAAGAATTATCTCAGACTTATGGTTTAGCAGTAGACCCAGAAATTAAAGTAGAATCCCTTTCTGTTGGTATTCAGCAAAGAGTAGAGATACTAAAGGCTTTATATAAGGGAGCAGATGTATTGATTTTAGATGAGCCTACTGCAGTTTTGACTCCTCAAGAAACTGCAGAATTATTTAAGGTAATTAGGAAATTAGTAGATGAATTAGGTAAAACAATTATTATAATAACACATAAACTTCAGGAGGTATTGGCCATATCTACTAGGGTAAGTGTTATGCGTCAAGGAAAATTGGTAGGCACTTTAGATACTAAAGATGCCAATGAACATTTATTGGCAGAGATGATGGTAGGTAGAGAGGTATTATTTGATAAATTGGAAAAGAAGCCTACTGAGAAAAATGAGGTATTAAAAGTCAATGGCCTAAGGGCAAAGGATAATAGAGGCCTATTAGCATTAAAGGATATAAGCTTTAGCTTAAAATCAGGAGAGATTTTAGGTATAGCAGGCATAGAAGGAAATGGACAATCTGAATTAGTAGAAGTATTGGCAGGACTTAGAAAAAAGGATGGAGGAGAATTTTATATAAATGGAGTAGAAGCTTCAGATAAATCTCCTAGAGAAATAAGAAAACTAGGTATAGCCCATGTACCAGAAGATAGATTAGCTATGGGCTTATCCACAGAGGCAAGTATTGCAGAGAATATGCTTATGGGTTCCCAGTATGATGAACCATATAGGATGAAAGGTATACATCTAAATAAGTTGAAGATTAAGGAAATGAGCAAGAAATTAATCAAGGAATTTGATATAAGAACTCCCTCTGAAGAGACTTTAGCTGGAAATTTATCTGGTGGAAATATGCAGAAGGTAGTTATTGCTAGGGAATTTTCTTTCAACACTCCAATATTGATTATCTCTCAGCCTACAAGAGGGGTAGATATTGGGGCCATTGAATTTATTCATACTCAAATAATTGAGAAAAGAAATGAAGGATGTGCCATACTTTTAATTTCAGCAGAATTAGATGAGATATTTAGGTTATCCGATAGAATAATGACCATTTATGAAGGAAGGATTACTGGGGAGTTTGATGCAGGTCAAATAACAAGACAAGAGATAGGCCTTTACATGACTGGTAAAAATATGAATAGCTCGGAAGAGGGTGCATAAAATGAAAAGTATTCTGAAAAAAGGTAATTTAGAATATCTAACTTCGCTTTTTATATCTATATTGGCATCACTATTAATTGGTGCTTTGATTATGATGGCAAATTCAAGAAGTCCTCTAGTAGGATATGGAGCATTGATAACAGGAGCCTTTGGTTCCACCTATAGTTTAGCTACTACTTTTGCTAAAACAGTACCACTGGTACTTACTGGATTGGCAACTGCTATATCTTTTAGATCAGGTATATCTAACATAGGTGGGGAGGGCCAACTATATCTAGGAGCCTTTGCAGCCGCTTATGTAGGTATTACTTTTACCAATATTCCAGGTTTTCTAGGGATAGCATTAGCTATATTAGCAGGAGCCTTAGTAGGTGGTATTTATGCATTTTTCCCTGCATTATTAAAGGTTAAGTACCAAGTAGATGAAGTAATAACTACAATAATGTTAAATACTGTAGCTACTTTATTTACAGGATATTTAGTTAATTATCCTTTTGCATCATCTCAAGGAAAAATGGGAGGAACTGAAATGATTACCGAAAGTTTCAGACTCTCTAGGCTAGTAAGGTTATCTACCTTAAATACAAGTATATTTTTCATGGGATTTATTGCCATAGTTATATATTACTTAATGGAAAAAACCTCCTTTGGTTATGATTCAAAGATGGTTGGACAAAATAGCCTATTTGGAAGATACGGAGGAATTAAAGATAAGAAGCAAATGGTAGTTGCAATGGTTATATCTGGTGCCTTATGTGGCCTTGCTGGAGTATTTGAAGTTATAGGAGTTCATTATAGGTTTTTACAACATATATCTCCAGGATATGCCTTTGATGGTATGTTGATTGCTTTAATAGTTAAGAATAACCCAATTGGAGTAATATTGATGTCAATTTTCTTTGGAGCATTAAAAACAGGTTCCATTTCTATGGAAAATGCCATAGGAATACCTTCAGAATTAGTTTCAGTAATTCAAGCTATAATAATCTTATTTATTGCTGGAGAGACAGGTTTTAAAAATATTTATAAAAACTGGAGATTGAAAAAACTTCATCAGGGGAAGGTAGGTGAAGAAAATGTTTAAAGAATTATTCAATCTAGCCTTATTACAACATACAATTAGGACTGCCACTCCCCTAATATTAGCAGCCTTAGGAGGATTACTAACCCAACAAGCAGGAATCTTAAACATAGGTATGGAAGGGATGATATTACTAGGAGCATTTTTTGGTGTAGTAGGAAGCTATTTCTTTGGAAGCTCCCTAGCTGGTGTTGTACTAGCTGCTTCAATAGGTGCCTTAGTAGGTCTATTATTTGCCTTCTTTGTAATAGATTTAAAATCAGATGAATTTGTAATAGGTATAGCTATAAATATTTTAGCAGGCGGTTTAACTGTATTTTTATTAAGAAGTATATTTGGGGTTAAAGGAGCTTTTTCTTCACCAAAAATAATATCTTTACCAAGGCTTAATTTTTCATTCTTAGATAATATTACTATATTAGATACTATATTTAATAATCACACTGTGTTTATCTATATTAGCTGGATTTTGGTAATATTAGCTTATATATACCTATATAAGACTCCCTATGGTTTTTGGTTAAGAGCTTCAGGAGAGTATCCAAAGGCTTTAGAAACCGCAGGAATTAGTCCCAAAAAGATGAAGTATATTAGTTCTATAGCTTGTGGTATATTATGTGGTTTTTCTGGTGTACATCTTTCTTTAGGATATTTAACCTTGTTTACAGAAAATATGAGTGCCAATAGAGGATTTATTGCTTTAGCTGCTATTATATTCGGAAAAGCAAATCCAATCGGTACTTTCTTTGCAGCCTTATTATTTGGTTTCTTCGATGCATTAGGTACTAGGCTACAGGTAGTTGGAATTCCTTCACAATTTACTCAAATGATTCCTTATTTAGCAACAGTATTTGCATTACTTATAGTAACAAAAAGGCAATTAGCCAAGGCAAATAAAAATAGAGAGGTAAAGGGAATTGAAAACTAATAGATATGATGTAGTTGTTTTAGGTGGAGGAATCGGTGGTTATTATTGTGCCAGGTCACTAGCAAAAGGAAATAAGAGTGTGGCCATAGTAGAGAATGATTTATTTGGAGGGACTGCACTTAGATGGGGTGCTTTACCTGTAAAAAAGGTGCTAGATTCTTTTAAGGGAATAAACAAAGAGTCTAAAATGGTTAAAGAAACTCTAATAAATAATTGGGAAGATGAATTAAATGGTTTAGTAAAAAACATAGAGAACAGTTTATTAAAGGATAATATTGATATTTATTATGGTAATGGTGAATTTTTAGATAGTAATAGATTTAGATTAGATGAAGTAATACTTGAAGGAGATTATTTTGTAATAGCTACTGGAACAGAACCTTCAAGTATTGATGGAATTCATATTGATGGGAAAAATATAATTACTCATAAGGAAGCTTTAAATATAAAGGATTTACCAGATAATATAGTGATATTAGGGGGCAATGTAGAAGGGATAGAATTTGCTGCCTTATATGCAGAATTAGGTGTCAAGGTTACTCTTATAGAGAAAGAAGACTGTATTTTACCTGGAAATGATTATGATTTAGTAGAGCCTATTGAGAAGTACCTAGTAGAAAAGGGTGTTAAGATAATAAAAGGTGTTGGGGCAAAATCAGCTGAAGTAGAAGGCAAGGGAGTAAATGTACTTCTAGATAATGGAGCTAGTATCAAGGGGGAAAGATGTTTAGTTACCTTACTTAGAAAACCTAATTTCCCAAGAGGTATTGAAAATACTAGAATTAAAACAAATAAGGACAAAATAATTACCTATGAAAATCTATTGACAGATGAAAAAAGAATTTTTGCCATTGGAGATATTAATGGGATTTTAGGCATGGGCCATGTGGCAATTCAACAGGGAATACAGGTGGCTAATTATATATTGAATAATGGACCAGTAAAAATCTTCTATGATATATTGCCTAGGGCTGTGTTTACTTTACCTGAAATGGCAGGAGTAGGGAAACAAGAATGGGAGTTAAAAAGAGATAATATCTCTTATAATGTGGGCATATCTTCATTCAAGGATACTTGGAGAGGATGGGCAAAAGGTATTCAAGAAGGATTTGTGAAAGTTATTTTAAATAAGGATGAGGTAGTTTTAGGAGTATGGATGGTAGGAGAAAATGTGTCCGAATATGTAGGATTATTGAAAATATTAATTGAAAACAAATGCACATTAGGTCAAATATTATCTAGCTTAGTAATACATCCAAGTTTAAATGAGGCTATTGTAGAGGCACTATTGCAATCAAGGAATAAGAAGGTGATAAAATGAAGCAACCACATTTATTATGTAACGATAAAGACATATCAGAATATGTAATACTTCCAGGGGATCCCTCAAGGGTACTAAGGGTAGGAAAATATTTAGATTCTTATGAAGAAATAGCATATAATAGAGAATTTAGAACTATAAAGGGTTATTATAAAGGAGTGCCAATAACAGTAACTTCAACAGGAATTGGAGGACCTTCTGCTGCAATTGCAATAGAGGAGTTAATTAATTGTGGTGCTAAGTATTTTATTAGAATCGGTTCAGCCGGTGCAATTCAACCTAATATTAAATTGGGAGATCTAATAATTTGCACAGCTGCTGTAAGAGAAGATGGAACTACTAGCATGTATATTTCTTCAAAATATCCCGCAACGGCAGATGTTAGACTTACAAATTTATTGTTAGAAACCTGTGAAGATTTAGGATATACACATCATTATGGAATAGTTAGGTCTCATGATTCTTTTTATATTGATAATGAGAAAGAAATAATGGATTTTTGGAATAAGAAAAATATATTAGGTTCAGATATGGAAACCTCAACCTTGTTTGTCTTAGGTCAGCTTAGGGGGGTAAAAACTGCTAGTATACTAAATACAGTAGTAGAATATGAGTCAGATATTAAAGAAAGCATAGCTGATTATGCTATGGAATGTGTGGGTTCAGTAGAAGGTGAAAGAAGGGAAATTCATCTAGCTTTGGAAACTTTCTTTAGGCTTGACTCCAGTAAAAATGAAAAATTTATTCCTAACAAGGCAGTAAACCAATATTAAGAAAATAATAACTTCCAGTAATATTTACTGGAAGTTATTATTATTAAGGATAAGTATTGAACTATATTCTAACTTGATGGTATACTTTTTTACCTTTTCTAATCATTATTTTTCCATCTTTAAAATCATCTAAAGTTACTTTTCTTTCGATGGTTTCAACCTTTACATCATCTATACTAATACCACCTTGTTCTACAAGTCTTCTACCTTCACTATTTGATTTAGTAAGTCCCAAGTCTTTTAATAGATCTAATATACCAATGCCTTCTTCAAATATGGACTTATCCATTTCTGTGAAAGGAATTGATCCTTCTTCTGCACCGCCAGAGAAGAGAGCCCTTGCAGCTTTTTGGGCCTTTGCAGCTTCTTCTTCACCGTGG
>JAAYQJ010000214.1 GCA_012519355.1 Tissierellia bacterium
AGAGGTTCTCAGCTATATAATCTTTTAGAGCATTGTACTGTTTAGTGACTTCAAAGTATAGTTCATCTTTATACTTGAGAAGCTCCTTTTTCTCCGGAATATAATAATGCTTCCCTTTACTTTGATTTAGCTGTTCATCAAAGTCATGAAACTCCATGATTGATTCAGCTACAAAGTAATCCCTATGGATCTCAACAAAATTATCTTTCAGTTCCTTAAGGGCTTCTTTCATTATATTGCTAATAGCCTGTCCATCCACCTTATCCTCATTTTGTGAATTGTAAATCTCTAAGACCTTCTCCTTATGGACTATCCCATACAGGTGGGTAAGAGATATTACATAATCTATAATTGGTTGTCTATTTTCTTTCACCGGCTTAACATCTCCTATATGTATCTTAGCTTCATTAAGAGCCATTTCATGGTTTATCTTATCTTCCAAATCACGACTTATTCTAATGGGTTCATTCCTTTGCAGCTTTTCGACATAGCTCTCTACCAGCTCTTGATACTTCTGGTCGTTTAGCAAAGACTTATAATAATTAGCCCGGGGCGAGCTTGCTTGTCTAGTATATGACCTATTCTGCTATTAGATAAGCCAAACTGAGCAGGAATTTCTTTATAGGTCATACCCTGCAGGAACAGTTAAAAATCATCTCTTCTTTTTGTTTCCAGTTAAGACCCTGTTTTGCTGAATTCCATTTGTTGTGCCTTCCTTGGACTTTATATTATTGAATATGGATCTATATTAATATCAAAGTATTTATGGATTAGGTTATGATTATTTTCTTCTATATCGATTTCCTGGTCTATAAATGCTGAGCATTCCTTTGCATAATTTGCTACTCTCAGGTGCTTTTGAAGAAGAATCCTTAACTTTACATGTTCAGGAAGAGATTTAACTATTTCTTCTTGGCCACAGATTATGTTGCAAATACCACTTGATAGTGCATCCCAAGATTTATTTATTGAGTCATAAAATCTTAACTCTCCCCAAGAGACATCTAATTCTTTTCTTAATCCATAATACTCTTCTTCGGTCGCCATCTCAATTTTATTAACAAAACTAGAGAACCTATTCAATTCTTGAAGAATCATTTTCTCTTTCAATTTCCCATTCGGCATAAACTCATCAACAATGCTATTAAGAAAAATTATAGTTTTGTTTTCTATTATTTGAATAACATGATTGGCTTCTTCTGGTCCATGCCAAGCTGCCATCTCTTCCTTCATAAAATACTTATCTTTCTCTATAATATTATTGATAGCATTCCTAGTGTCTTGCGAAGTATAAATCATTCTAATCATAGCTCTGCCTACTAATCCTTCAAATGCCCATAAATACCTTTGTGTCGGTAATTTCCAAAAATGAAAAAGGCATAATTCAATCCAATCAGCAATTTTCTCTTCAATATATGTTCCATAATGCGGTAGAGATTTTATACCTAAATTCTTAAGTTCGATTAGAAATACCAATACATGATAATAGTAAGGAAATAAAACTGCTCTTGGTTCTTTGAGAAGTAGTTTATGAAGGAATAAATATTGCTTTGCACTGGGCTCATTAATAAATCTTTCCGCAACTACTTTCGAGGTTTTAAATAAATTTGTAGCTGGTGGATTAGACATAAATAAGGAAGATACAATGAAATCAAGATCCTCTTTTTGCAGGAATTCATCAAATTCTTCTTCTCTTATTGTTTTTTGAATTTTTGCATTTTTTCTAAAATTATTTAATACAATTGGCCTTACTTTTGAAACGCATGTTTTTACTTCATCAATAAATTCATCCATACGGTCTAGGTATACTTCTGAACTTAAAGTGTTTTCAATGTCTTTAAGAATTTTATTTTTTAGGGTGAATAGTATTTGACTAGCTCCAATATAAGAATCTAATTTTAAAAATTCTCTTTCCAATTCTGTGTGTCTTATTTTTAATATCGGTTCCATTTCTTTATTGAAGGTGTCTCTATCATAATGATTCAAAACCCAGCCATTTGTTACAAGAAAGTATTTAGCATCAATTTCTGGATGTAATGAATAAAAATGAGCTTGAGCTATATCTTCCATTGTCAACTCTTGGTCATCATGGTCTTTCGATAACCCCCCAGGTTTTGATTCAATTATCCAAAATTTTCGTTTTCTCACTGAACAAATATAATCTAGTTTTATTCTAGTTCTACCAATTTGTAGAAATAGAGGACTTAAACTAAATGACTCCTCTCTAGATATCGAATAATCAAGATCCTTTCTATACCCTAGTAGTTTTAATAATGGGACAATAAATTCTTCCCTAACATCTGCTTCTGACCAACTATTAAAATCTAATCTCGTTAATCTCTTAAGTTCCTCTAACTCATTATTTGTTAATGGTGGTCTATATTTTCTCACTTATTTCACCTCCTGAAAAGCGTTAATCCCCCCTGAAGGTCAAGTATTTATTTTTTTATTCAAATTCTGTATGGTCTAAATGTAGATGCATAAGTTTATCTTTGCACTAATCTCTGTACCATTGAATAACTCAATCCAGTCATTTTGGCTATTTCTTGATATGAAAGCTTGAGTTCTCTGGCTAATCTTCCTAAGAGATTCTCTAAGGCTTCTTCTTGTTCTCGCAACTCCATTACAGTGGTAATACCATGCTCTACTAAAATGTTCTCAATTAACTGACTACCAGCAGCTTTCTTCATCTCATCTAATTCTTCCTTTACCTCAAGATAAATGTGCAAATCTTCCTGCTTATGCATATCTAAAAATGACCTATTATCCTTGAAATTATCTTGCTTCAAAGCTAACGCCTCTTTTGCTAATACATCCGATTTTCCTAATAGAAAATCCTTCATGCTGCTCCATTTATAATCTTCGGCGTTCTTCACTAAATGTGCTTTCGCTGGATTTAAATGGATATATCTAATAACGCCCCAGAAATATTCTTCATCCTCAATCCGCTCACTCTTATATCTATCCTGAAATACATGGCCTACTCGTCTTTGTTCACGGTTATAATACATAGCAAATGACCCATTTAATTTTTTCATAAATACAGCCAATTCCTGTGGCTCACTTTTTAGTACTAAATGAATGTGGTTATCCATAACACAATAAGCATATATCCCAACATCTGTTTCCCTAACTTTCACTGCCAAAATATGTAGTATTTCTTTTTTAGCAGCTTCTTTTTCAAATATTCTCTCTCGATTAATTCCCCGCATCATAATATGATAAAACCCTGTTTTGCTGAATTGCCTCGCCGCTCTTGGCATATTATCATTCCCCCTAACAATGATAATACCATAAACAACTCATTTTATGAATAATTTAGAACCGTCCCTGATTATTTGCAATTGGAATTGCCCCAAATACGCTTTTTAGATGTCTCTAAATAGCCCTACTTCAAATTCAAGCAAAGAGTCAATTCAAACAACTTATGAATTTACTCCTAATTCCCCAGGCAGCACTTTTTGAATTTCTTTCCCGAACCACAAGGACATGGATCGTTCCTGCCGATTTTTTTCGACGTTTTATTAGGCTCATGTGGAATAATTGGTATATGACCCTTAATCATTAACTCAATTTCTCGTAATCTATATAAATACTCAGAAATCACAATAATAGCTTGAATCAAATGAATTGCTTCATTTTCGAATTCGAGTAGATACCTTGTCAGTTGTTTGCTTCTATCTTTTGGATTAGGTATATATGTTATTTGCTGTGTTATGGTGTTGTATTCAACATCGTTATGACCTATTGCATTTCTCAACTTTGAATTAACCTGTAAATTCAACTTATCAACGTATATTTCATCACTATTGCAGTAATGATACCTTGTACCTTTTGACGCAGCTATAAAATCATCAAGATTTTTTATCTTCTCGTTAATGGGTTGAACTGATTCAAAATTACCACGATACTTTATATTGTCTAGTGCAACAGGCAAAATCATAAGGTTCCCCAACGCCTCGTATGCATCAAGATAAAACTGTTTTAC
>JAAYQJ010000215.1 GCA_012519355.1 Tissierellia bacterium
ATGTCCTAAGGAAGGAGGAAAATATTATGTTAATGCCTAAAAGAGTAAAATATCGTAGAGTTCATAGAGGAAGAATGAAGGGCAAGGCAACTAGAGGTAATACCATTACTTATGGTGAATTCGGATTACAGGCTTTAGAACCTGCTTGGATTACTTCCAATCAAATAGAGGCAGCAAGACGTGCTATGACTAGATATGTTAGAAGAGGCGGTAATATTTGGATTAAAGTATTCCCAGATAAGCCTATAACAGAAAAACCTGCTGAAACTCGTATGGGTGCTGGAAAAGGTGCACCAGAATACTGGGTAGCAGTAGTAAAACCAGGTAGAATTTTATTTGAAATGGGTGGAGTTTCAGAAGAAGACGCTAGAGAAGCCATGAGACTAGCTGCACATAAATTACCAATTAAAACAAAGTTTATAGCTCGTGAGGAAACGCAAGAAAAGGGTGGTGAAGCTAATGAAGGCTAAAGAGGTACGCCAATTATCAGATACAGAATTAAATAACAAACTAAATGAATTAAAGGCAGAATTATTTAACTTAAGATTCCAATTGGCTACTGGTCAATTAGATAATCCATCAAGAATAAAAGCAGTTAGAAAAGACATAGCCCGTGTAAAAACCATAGTAAAAGAACGTGAATTAGGGATAGGAAAGGAGGTTTAGTCTTAGATGGAAAGAGGAAATCGTAAAGTCAGAATAGGAAGTGTAGTAAGCGACAAAATGGATAAAACTGTAGTAGTAGCTGTTGAAACCTTTGTAACACATCCTTTATACAAAAAGCAAATAAGACGAACCACTAAATTTAAAGCACATGATGAAAATAATGAATGCTCAGTAGGTGATGTAGTTAGAATAATGGAAACTAGACCACTAAGCAAAGATAAAAGATGGAGAGTTGTTAATATAATAGAAAAAGCAAAATAATCCCTTTAATCTAGGAAGGAGGTATTCGAATGATTCAAACAGAAAGCCGAATGAGAGTAGCTGACAACTCTGGTGCCAAGGAAGTCCTAGTAATTAGAGTTTTAGGTGGAACAAATAAAAAGTATGCTAGAATCGGTGATATTGTAGTTTGTACTGTTAAATCAGCAACACCCGGTGGAGTTGTTAAAAAAGGAGATATAGTTAAAGCAGTAGTAGTAAGAACAACACACGGTGTTAAAAGAAATGACGGTTCATATATAAAATTTGATGATAATGCAGCTGTAATTATAAAAGAAGATAAAAACCCAGTAGGAACACGTATATTTGGGCCTGTTACTAGGGAACTTAGAAGAGGAAACTTTATGAAGATTATATCCCTAGCACCAGAAGTACTATAGGAGGAGGTGTACAGCATGCATGTAAAAAGTGGAGATACAGTAGTTGTAATTTCAGGAAAAGACAAGGGCAAAACAGGAAAGATTTTAAAAGTATTTCCTGAGGAAAATAGAGTGATCGTTGAAGGCATAAACATGCTTACGAAACATCAAAAGCCTAAAGGACCTACTTCACCTGGTGGAATAATTAAAACCGAAGGACCAATCCATGCATCTAATGTAATGTATTATTGTGATAAGGATAAAACTGGGGTAAGAGTTGGTCACAAACTTTTAGATAATGGCAAGAAAGTAAGAGTTTGTAAAAAATGTGGAGAAGTATTAGACAAATAATTCATGGAAGGAGGTAATAGGAAATGGCTCCTAGACTAAAAGAAAAGTATGAAAATGAAGTAATTAAGACACTAATGGAAAAATTTCAATATAAAAATGTTATGGAAGTTCCAAGACTTGAGAAAGTTGTAATCAATATGGGAATTGGAGAAGCAAGAGACAATCCAAAACTACTTGAATCAGCAGTAAAGGAATTGGAACTTATAGCAGGACAAAAACCTGTAATAACTAAAGCAAAGAAATCAATTGCTAACTTTAAACTTCGTGAAGGTATGAATGTTGGTACAAAGGTTACCCTAAGAGGAGACAGAATGTACTACTTTTTAGATAAATTAATGAATATTGCTTTACCTAGAGTTAGAGACTTTAGAGGAGTAAGTGATACATCCTTTGATGGAAGAGGTAACTATGCTCTAGGAATTAAAGAACAATTAATCTTCCCAGAAATCGAATATGACAAAGTTGAAGCCATTAGAGGATTAGACATTGTAATTGTAACAACTGCTAAGACTGACGAAGAAGCTAAGGTGTTTTTACAAGAAATGGGAATGCCCTTTAGAAAGTAGAGAAGGAGGGGAATATTTTTGGCAAAAAAATCAATGGTTGTTAAACAACAAAGAAAGCAAAAGTTTAGTACTAGAGAATATAATAGATGTAAAATTTGCGGAAGACCTCATGCATATTTAAGAAAATATGGAGTTTGCCGTATTTGCTTTAGAGAATTAGCTTATAAAGGCCAAATACCAGGAGTTAGAAAAGCTAGCTGGTAGTAGGAAGTATATGAAAGGAGGTAGCTAAAATATGATGACTGACCCAATTGCAGATATGCTAACTAGAATAAGAAATGGGAACAATGCGAAGCACGAATCAGTAGATATTCCTGCTTCTAACATAAAAAAACAATTAGCTCAAATCCTACTAGATGAAGGATTTATTAAGGGTTATGATGTAATAGATGACGGGAAACAAGGGATAATAAGAATAGATTTTAAATACGGACCACACAATGAAAAAGTGTTATCTGGTATTAAAAGAATTTCAAAACCAGGCCTTAGAGTTTATGTTAAAGCTGACGAAGTCCCAAGAGTACTAGGTGGTCTTGGAATAGCAATACTTTCTACATCACAAGGTATTGTAACAGATAAGGTTGCTAGAAAAGAAGGTATTGGTGGAGAAGTAATTTGTTATGTATGGTAATAAATAGATAATTAATCGGAACAGGAGGTGCACTCATGTCAAGAATAGGATTGAAACCAATTACAATTCCATCTGGAGTTGATATAAAGATAAATGACAATAACTTAGTTGAGGTAAAAGGTCCTAAGGGTCAACTAAAAGAACAACTTAGCCCTGAAATGATAATTACAATAGAAGATGGAGTTTTAACAGTTGCAAGACCAAGTGAAAATAAAAAACACAGATCATTACATGGGCTAACTAGGACATTAATTGAAAACATGATAATAGGAGTTACTGAAGGATATTCAAAAACTCTAGAAATAGAAGGAACTGGATATAGAGCTGCAAAACAAGGAAAGAAACTTGTTTTAACTTTGGGATACTCCCATCCAATAGAAATGGAAGACCCAGAAGGAATAGAAGTAGAAGTACCTCAAGCCAATAGAATTATTGTTAAAGGTATAGATAAGCAAAAAGTAGGCAACTACGCAGCAAATATAAGATCCTTTAGAGAACCTGAGCCTTATAAAGGAAAAGGTATTAGATATCAAGGCGAAATTGTAAGACGTAAGGTTGGTAAGACTGGTAAGTAGAAGGGAGTGAAGGCATATGTTAAAGAAAGTAAATAGAAATGAAAATAGAAAACAAAGGCATGCAAGAGTTAGAAAAAAAATCTTTGGAACTCCTGAGAAACCAAGGCTAAACGTTTTTAGGAGTGGAAATCATATATATGCTCAAATAATAGATGACTCAGTTGGCCATACATTAGTTTCAGCTTCTACATTAGAAAGCAAAGAAAACCTTACTTCTACAAAAAACATGGAAGCTGCTAGATTTGTTGGAGAAACTATTGCAAAGAAAGCTTTAGATAAAGGAATCCAAGAGGTAGTATTCGATAGAGGCGGATACCTTTACCATGGAAGGATTAAGGAACTTGCAGAGGCTGCAAGAGAAGCTGGACTTAAATTCTAATAGAAGGAGGGGAATTAATGGAACGTTCATATATAGACGGAAGCCAATTAGAACTAAAAGAAAGAGTTGTTAGTATAAATCGTGTTGCTAAAGTTGTTAAGGGTGGTAGAAACTTTAGATTTAGTGCACTAGTAGTAGTAGGAGACGAAAATGGTCATGTAGGAGTAGGAATGGCCAAGGCCTTAGAGGTACCTGAGGCTATTAGAAAAGCAATCCAAGACGCTAGAAAACACATCGTATCAGTTCCACTAGTAGGAACTACAATACCACATGAAATCGTTGGAGAATTTGGAGCAGGTAGAGTACTTTTGAAGCCATCTAAAGAAGGTACCGGAGTTATTGCTGGTGGAGCAGTTCGTGCTGTATGCGAGTTAGCAGGCATTAGAGATATTAGAACTAAATCCTTAGGTTCAAATAACCCAAGAAACGTTGTAAATGCTACAATAGAAGCATTAAAATCCTTAAAGAGAGCAGAAGATGTTGCTAGATTAAGAGGAAAATCAGTAGAAGAAATATTAGGTTAGGGGTGAATTAGAAATGACTATGATCAAGATAAAATTGGTTAGAAGCCCTATTGGCAAACCAGAACCTCATAAAAGAACAATTGAAGCACTTGGACTTAGAAAAATTGGTCAAATAGTGGAAAAAAACGATACCCCTCAAATTAGAGGTATGATAAAAAAAGT
This sequence comes from Tissierellia bacterium, assembly GCA_012519355.1. Classification (GTDB taxonomy): domain Bacteria; phylum Bacillota; class Clostridia; order Tissierellales; family Tissierellaceae; genus JAAYFT01. The sequence goes on from JAAYQJ010000215.1 coordinate 4,493, forward strand.
AGAACATATGGTAGAAATTGTAGATTAGTATTAAGGAGGTGTACCAAATGAAACTAAATGATTTAAGACCTAATCAAGGTGGAGGAACAAGACCTAAAAAGAGACTAGGAAGAGGTATAGGTTCTGGCCTTGGTAAAACAGCAGGTAAAGGACATAAAGGTCAAAGAGCAAGATCAGGCGGTGGCGTAAGACCAGGCTTCGAAGGGGGTCAAATGCCATTATTTAGAAGAATTCCAAAGCGTGGCTTTACTAATATATTTGCTAAAGAATATGCTATAGTTAATGTTGAAGAATTAAATCGATTTCCTGAAAACACAGTGGTAACTCCTGAGCTTTTATTTGAAGAAGGTATAGTAAATAAAGGCAAAGCAGTAGATGGAATTAAAATCCTTGGTGATGGGGATGTAAAAGTTAAATTAACTGTAAAAGCGCAAAAATTTAGTAAAACTGCCGCTGAAAAGATTGAAGCTGCAGGGGGAAAGGTAGAGGTGATATAGATGCTTTCAACCTTGAGGAATGCTTGGAGGATACCAGAGCTTAGAAAGAAGATTATATTCACTCTTTTAATGCTACTAGTATTTAGGTTGGGCTCAAGTATACCAGTGCCATATATGAACAAGGCCATAATAGCTGAATTACAATTGATGCAGTAATATATGGATAAATGTTGGTGGCAAATATGCTAGAGTTACTAAATGTTCCTCCACCCATTAAATCTAGGAATTCAAGTATTC
>JAAYQJ010000034.1 GCA_012519355.1 Tissierellia bacterium
GAAATCAAAGCTAAATTAGAAGAAGTTGGAGCACAAGTAGAATTAAAATAATGCATCTATAAAAAAGGCTTTCATATTTTGAAAGCCTTTTTTATACATATTTAGAAAATTTTTCTTGACATAGAAGAAATCTTGTGATAACATGTTAAAATGCACAATGCTGCAAAAAAACAGACCTAAGTATAAAATTTATATAAAATGACAATATTATAATATATTTGCAAGTTTTACCAAAAGCATTTTTGCTTTTGGATATTTTAGTTTAATAAGGGGTGAAAGTTTAATGGTACATCCTGTAACCTACGGAAAGCGTGTTAGGATGAGCTATTCACGTATTGATGAAGTACTAGATATACCTGATTTAATCGAGGTACAAAAATCTTCCTATGAATGGTTTTTAGAGGAGGGTTTAAGAGAGGTATTTGAAGATATTTCTCCCATTCAAGACTATACTGGAAACCTAATATTGGAGTTTGTAGACTATCATATTGGAAAAAACTTAAAGTATAGTGAGCATGAAGCAAGAGAAAGAGATACTAGTTATTCTGCACCACTCAAGGTCAAGGCAAGACTTATAAACAAAGAAACTGGAGAAGTGAAAGAACAAGAAGTCTTTATGGGAGACATACCTTTAATGACGGAAAATGGTACTTTCATCATCAATGGTGCTGAAAGAGTAGTAGTAAGCCAATTAGTAAGATCACCAGGAGTATATTATGCTGAAACCATAGACAAAACCGGAAAGAGGCTTTACTCATCTACTGTAATACCAAACAGAGGTGCCTGGCTAGAATATGAATCCGATTCCAATGATATCGTATATGTAAGGGTAGATAGGACTAGAAAGCTTCCAATTACAACTTTACTTAGAGCTTTAAAGTTCCAAACGGATTCGGAGATTATTGAAGTTCTAGGAGAAACAGAACAAGTACTAAACACTTTGGAAAAGGACACTACTACGAATCAGGAAGAAGGATTATTAGAAATATATAAAAGGTTAAGGCCTGGAGAACCGCCAACGGTAGAAAGTGCTAGAAATCTTATTAATAATCTATTTTTTGACCCCAAAAGATATGATTTAGCCAAGGTTGGAAGATATAAATTTAATAAAAAATTAGCTTTATATAATAGGATAAGCGGAAAAAAAGCAGCAGAAGATATTTATGATTTAGAAACTGGGGAAATTTTAGTATCAGAAGGAGAAAAAATCACAAGAGACAAGGCTATTGAAATAGAAAATAGTGGAATAAATGTAGTTGACATATTATTAGACAACGGTAGGAAAGCTAGAGTTGTAGGAAATAATTTTGTTAGTGGAAAAGCCTTTAACCTACCATTTTCATTAGAAGAACTTGGACTTAAGGAAAAGGTATACTATCCATTAATGAAGGAGCTAATTGAAGCCTTTGAAGATGAAGAAGAATTAAAGAAGGCAATAGAAGAAAGAGTAAAAGACTTGTCTCCAAAAAATATTACTATTGACGACATAGTAGCAAGTATAAACTATGAAATAAACCTATTTAATGGTGTGGGAAGCACAGATGATATCGACCATCTTGGAAATAGGAGACTAAGGTCTGTTGGGGAATTGATGCAAAACCAATTCAGAATAGGTCTATCAAGGATGGAAAGAGTAGTTAGAGAGAGAATGACTATTCAAGATATCGATGTTGCAACACCCCAGGATTTAATAAATATTAGACCTGTAGTAGCTTCAATTAAAGAGTTCTTTGGAAGTAGCCAGTTGTCACAGTTCATGGATCAAACTAATCCACTAGCTGAACTGACCCACAAGAGAAGAATGTCTGCATTAGGACCTGGTGGACTTAGCCGTGATAGGGCAGGTTTTGAGGTAAGAGACGTTCATCATTCCCACTATGGAAGGATGTGTCCTATTGAAACTCCTGAGGGACCTAATATAGGACTTATAACTTCATTAACTACCTATGCAAGGATTAATGAATATGGGTTTATTGAAACTCCCTATAGGAAGGTTTTAAAGGGAGAAGGTAGAGTGACTGGTGAAATAGAATACTTGACTGCAGATGTAGAAGATGAATTTATCATAGCCCAATCCAATGAAATACTAACTCCAGAAGGAGCATTTGAAAACTCAAGAGTTGTTGCAAGGGGTAAAAATGGTGTAATAGATATTTTCCCAAGCAATGAAGTTGACTATATGGACGTTTCACCTAAGCAAATAGTTTCTGTAGGAACAGCTATGATTCCCTTCTTGGAAAACGATGACGCCAACAGGGCGCTGATGGGTGCAAACATGCAGAGGCAGGCTGTTCCCTTGTTGAAAAC
>JAAYQJ010000216.1 GCA_012519355.1 Tissierellia bacterium
AAAAAAAACCATTGACATTATTGAATAAAAGTATTAATATAAGTTTTAATATTTCAAAATGCTTAGATGGAGAGAAAGTTATCTGACCTTAATTACAGAGAATTGGATTAGGTGAGAACCAATATTAAGAGGATATGTAATATTCACTCCTGAGCTGATTCGTTTAAAGTAGCTACAAGTAGACGAATCCGAAAGCCCATCGTTATAGGGGATAGGACTGTTAGGTCTGATTGAGTGATGACGTTTTTGTCATAATTAGGGTGGTACCGCGGATTAATCTTTCGTCCCTATAACTATAGCTATTTGCTAGCTGTATTTATAGGAACGAAAGATTTTTTTTATGACCTAACCCTAATTTAACTAAGCATTCAATCTATTCTAATTTCCTATATCAATAAATTAATACACTTAAGGAGGATAAAAAAATGAAAAAAAGAATTGCAAAACTAGTTTCTTTATTAATCGTAAGTATGGTGATTATCACTGGATGTAGTTCAAGTAACAAGAGTAGTATTATCAACGAAAGTACATCTACAGCAAATGGAGAAGTTTTTAGAATAGGTATTAGCCAACTAGCTGAACACCCTGCCTTAGATGATGCTCGTCGTGGATTTGAAGATGGCTTAAAAGAACTTGGTGTTAATGCAGAAATAGATTATCAAAATGCCCAGGGAGATATTCCAACATCCTTAACCATTGCACAAAAATTTGCTAAGGACCAAATGGATTTAATATACGCCATAGCTACTCCTGCTGCCCAATCTGCAAAGCAAGCTACTAGAGATATTCCTATATTGTTCAGTGCTGTTACAGATCCTGTAAAAGCAGAAATAGTACAAGATTGGGAAAATGTAGGTGGAAACGTAACTGGTACATCAGATAAAGCACCCGTAGAAACTCAGCTAAAAATGTTCAAGGAGATAGACCCAAGTATTGAAACCATAGGTATTTTATACAATACCAATGAGGCCAATTCTGAAGTTCAAATAGAGGAAGTAAAGGCACTTGCTCCTAATGAAGGGTTGGAAATAGTGACAGTGGGAGTAAACAATATTAACGACCTTCCACAAGCTATAGATTCATTATTTAAAAAAGTTGATGCCCTATACTGCCTAACTGATAACATGATAGCTTCATCAGTAGAATTAGTAACTAAGAAATTAAACGATTATAAGATGGTCTCTGTATCTGCAGAGGAAAGCCAAGTAGGTGGAGGAATTCTAATAACTAATGGCCTTAGCTATTATGAGTTAGGTAAACAAACTGCTAAAATGGCAAAGGAAATTTTAGTAGATGGAAAAGATATTTCTTCCATACCAGTTGGTTTAGCAGAAAAAACTGTAACTACAGTTAATGAAAAAACCCTTAAGGCCCTAGGCTTAGATGAAAATTTACAAATATTTAAGGATGCTATTAAGGTAGGAAATTAAAACTAAATATTCTTAGCTATACTTACCAATTGACTAATAAGTGGTAGCCCCATTTTTTTCCTTCAGAGTTTTTTTAAAAAAACTATTGACATTAATAATTTAACGTGTTAATATATCCAGTAATATTATAAAGGCTCTGAAGGAGAGAAAGATATCCATTCCTAATTACAGAGAGTTGGGTTAGGTGAAAGCCAACATTAAGAGGATATGTAATATACACTCCTGAGCTGATTTGCTAAACGATTAATTTATATTGGTCCAGTAGGCAAATCCGAAAGCCCATCGTTACAGGGGATAGGACTGTTAGGTCTGATTGAGTGATGACGTTTTTGTCATAATTAGGGTGGTACCGCGGATTAATCTTTCGTCCCTATAAGTATAGCTATTTGCTAGCTGTATTTATAGGAACGAAAGATTTTTTTTATGACCTAACCCTAGTTTAGCCTAGGCATTCAATCTATCTAATTCTCCTGTACTAATTAAAAATTTAAGGAGGATAATGAAATGAAAAAGAGGATTGTAAAATTAGTTTCTTTAGTATTGGTAAGTATGATGATTTTTGCTGGATGTAGTTCAAGTGGCAACAGTAATCTTGTTAACGAAAGTACATCTACAGCAAATGGTGAAATTTTTAGAATAGGTATTAGTCAATTGGCAGAACATCCTGCCCTTGACGATGCACGTCGTGGATTTGAAGATGGCTTAAAGGAACTTGGTGTTAATGTTGAGATAGATTATCAAAATGCCCAAGGGGATATTCCAACCTCTTTAACCATTGCACAAAAATTTGCCAAGGATAAGGTAGATTTAATATACGCCATAGCTACTCCTGCTGCCCAATCTGCTAAGCAAGCTACTGGAGATATTCCAATAATATTCAGTGCTGTTACTGATCCTGTAGAAGCAGAGTTAGTAGATTCTATGGAAAAACCTGGTGGAAATGTTACAGGTACTTCAGATTTAAGTCCAATGGACAGACAATTACAATTATTTAAAGACTTAGATGAATCAATTGAAAAAATAGGAATTATATTTAACACAAATGAGTCTAACTCCCAAATTCAAGTAAAAATGGCTGAGGAAATTGCTTCCACTATTGGTCTTGAAATTGTACCCCTTGGTATATCCAATATAAATGATATTCCTCAAGCCTTAGATTCTCTAGTAAAAAAAGTAGATGGTATTTACACTATTACAGATAATATGGTTGCCTCAGCTATCTACTTAGTAGCTGAAAAAACTTTGGAAAATAAAATGATTACAGTGGCAGCTGAAGATTCCCATGTAAAAGGTGGAATCCTAGTTACAGACGGTATTAGTTACTACGATTTGGGTAAACAATCAGCCCAAATGGCTAAGGAAATATTAGTAGATGGTAAATCACCTGCTGATATTCCTTCTGAAAGGGCAATAAATACTACAAAAGTATTTAATGAA
>JAAYQJ010000217.1 GCA_012519355.1 Tissierellia bacterium
ATTCGATATATACTATCATAACTTTAGGGGAGCCTTGTCCATGGCTAATGCAGGACCAAATACTAATGGTAGCCAGTTTTTCATAGTTCAATGTCCAAATATAGAGGCAAAATTACTTAATGATATGAAGCAAATAGGAGCTGAAGGTGGGTTTCCAGAGCCTGTAGTTAAGAAATATGAAGAATTAGGTGGTACACCTTGGCTAGACTATAGACATACAGTTTTCGGCCAAGTTTTTGAAGGAATGGATATAGTAGATAAAATTGCAGATGTAGAAACAGACAGTGGTGATAAACCTATAGAACCAGTAATTATGGAGAAGGTTGAAATTGTAGTATATGAGTAAAACTACTTTAAAAAGAAATAACTTGGAATTCCAAGTTATTTCTTTTTTATTACCACCTATTAAACTTGTTTTCTACTATAGCAACTATTCTGTACATTAGGACAGATATTATGGCTAAGATAAATACACTCATCATTACAATATCTAGTTTAAATACTTGACCACCATATACTATAAGATATCCTATACCTGCCTTTGAAACTAAAAACTCCCCTACTATTACTCCGACCCAGGAGAGGCCAATATTGATTTTCAAGGTATTGATTAGGGCAGGAACCGAGGAAGGTAATACTATTTTTCTAAGGATTTGGAACTTAGTGGCACCAAAGGTATTCAATAGCTTTATCAGGTCTTCATCAACAGATATAAAGCTTTCATACATATTCATAATAGTAACTACAATGGAAACTGAAATGGCTGTAACTATAATACCTGAATACCCAGCACCTACCCAGATAATTATAATTGGGGCTAAAGCAGTTTTTGGAAGACTGTTTAACATAACTAAATAGGGGTCAAATACTCTAGCCCAAAACTTAGACCACCATAGGCCTATGGCAACTATAAAGCCTAATAAGGTACCACCTGTAAAGCCTACAACCGTTTCAAAGACAGATATACCAATATGGTGGAATAAATTTCCGTTTTTAGTGTAATTTACAAACAAGCGCCATATTTGTGACGGGTAGGAAGTTAAGAAAGTATCTATCCATTTGAAATGGGCTGCTACTTCCCAAAGGCTAAGTCCTATGACAAAAACAGCTATTTGAGTAATGAAGATTGTTTTATTTCTCTTTTTTATACTTGATAGATAGTTTTCATGGGCCTTAGATATATTTTTTTTAGACATGGATATCTAGCTCCTTCCATATTTTATTGAAGTAATACCTGAATTCAGGAGCCTCCCTGCGACCTAATGGTGTGTTTCTTCCTTCAGGACAAGTAAGCTTAATATCTATTATTTCCTTGATAGTGGCAGGCCTATTTGAAAGTATAACTACCCTATCGCATAGGCTGATGGCTTCTGCTATATCGTGGGTTACTAAGAGTCCTGTTTTACCTTCCTTTTTTAAGATAACCCCTATTTCATCAGATATTGCAAGCCTTGTCTGATAATCTAAAGCAGAGAATGGCTCATCCAACAATAGGAAATCTGGTTCCAATATAAGGGTTCTAATAAGAGCAACTCTCTGTCTCATTCCACCAGAAAGTTGGCTGGGATAACTATGGATAAAATCTCCTAGACCATAGTTATTAAGCAAGTTACGAGCCTTCTCATAGTATTGAGAATTTAGCTTTCCTTGTATTTCTAGGCCTAAAACTACATTTTGTAGTATATTTCTCCATTCCAATAACTGGTCTTTTTGAAACATATAGCCTATATTTCTATTGGACCTACAAACCTTTTGCCCTTTAACTAAAACCGTTCCACTGCTAGGTTCAATAAGACCAGCAATGATGGACAGCAAGGTAGATTTACCACAGCCACTGGGGCCTACAATACCTACAATTTCCCCTTCATATATATTGAGATCTATATTCTTAATGGCCTCAGTTTCCCCTTCTAAACTGTGGTAGGTCATCCCTATATTATTAATTTCAACGACGGTGTTTTTCATATGCTCCCTCCCAAAATGAATATATAGTACTTTATTGTATTCCCAAGACAGGAAATTTGTGAAATCACAAAAAAATATTAATATTGTCCAAAAAGAGATAAAAAAATGGTATAATGTTTTAGTATAAAAAGGAGGGGGAGTAAATTTGCATCAATATAAAGGAAAACTAATTATTCATACCGGGTCAATGTTTTCAGGAAAGACTTCAAGTTTAGAGAAGGATGTAAAGAGGTTTATGATAGCTGGCTATAAGACAGTAGCATTTAAACCATCTTTAGATACAAGGCATTTAAAAGCAGAAATAGTAACCCATGACAATACGTCACTACAGGCAGTCTTAGTAGACCATGTCAATGAAATAGTGGAGTATTATAATACTTATAAACCAGACGTTATTGCAATAGATGAGGTCCAATTTTTAGGTGGTAGGGTAGATGAAATAGTGTCTTGTGTCAATAGATTATTGGAAAACAATATTACAATAATTATAGCTGGATTAGATATGGATTTTACTGGAAGTCCCTTTGAAATAGTTAAGGAGTTAATGCCTATTGCAGACTATCTTTATAAGCACCACGCTGTATGTGTAAAATGTGGTACAGATGCATGGGTTAGCCATAGAAAAACTAAGGATAAAGAAAGAATAGTAATTGGAGCCACTAAGGAGTATGAACCTTTATGTAGGAAATGTTTCTTAGAGGAGCAAATGGACTATGAAGGATAAGCTGAAGGAATACATAAAATTTGAACCCTCAAAGGAACCCCTGTATGATGACTATAATGAAGACTATCAGTACTTGTTTCATGAAGACAAGCTCTTAGTAAAAAGGTGTGATAGTGGATTTTCTATCCCAAAGAGGAAGGAAATAGACGACTTAAATTTACAAATAAAATATTGCCAGTGTCTAGGAGCCTATAGGGGAGTAAATTGTTATTGTGGAGAAGTTCTAGGAGATATAAAAGATGATTATTCCTTTATTGATTTAAGAGCCTATTCACAAGGCCTAGGGGAAGATGATTTCTTAGTATCTGCAAAAGCCTTGCTATTATTAGACTTTGTTAGGAATAATCAAAGATGTGGAATATGTGGTTCTCCAACGGAAATGAAGAAGGAAGATAACGATAGGGCTATGGTATGTGTAAACTGTGGCCATATGGTTTGGCCAAAAACTTCTCCTGCCATAATAGTGGCAGTAACCAAGGGGGACAAGCTATTATTAGCCCACAACAAGATGTTTCCCAAAGGCAGGTATTCTCTAATAGCTGGCTTTGTGGAAATGGGTGAAACCTTTGAGGAATGTGTAAGAAGAGAGGTTTTTGAGGAAGTTGGAATCAAGGTCCATAATATTGAGTACTTTGGTAGTCAACCTTGGCCCTTTCCTAATTCAATGATGATTGGATTTACAGCAGAATATTTAGAAGGGGAAATAAAAGTAGACAATGAAGAAATTATAGATGCTAAATGGTTTTCAAAGGATGAAATACCAGGAGTTTATAAAAAATCCATAAGCATTAGTTCAAGATTAATAGAATGGTTTTTAAATAGGGACTAAGTAATACTTAGTCCCTATTTGAATATTACATCCCCTGATGAAGTTTTTATTTCAATAGAGTTTTGGCCATTACCCACGGTAGCACTAAATCTACCTTTATGGTTTTCTTCAACTTTCATCCTTCCGTTAGGAATAAAATCTCCAGATGAGCTTGAGCCTTTGATTTTAAAATCGGCCTTATCATCAAGTTTAAAGCTTATATCACCAGAGCTAGTGGATAATAAGATTTCTTCACTGGTTATGTTTTGTAAGTTAAGATCTCCTGAGCTGGTATTTACAGTAAGCTTTCCTACTAAATCCTTCAACTTCATATCTCCAGAGGAGGTGTGGATATTTATAGTATCTCCAACTAATTTACTAAGGCTCATATCTCCAGATGAAGTAGTTATGCTTATTGTTTTTCCTTCTAGATTTTCCAGTATTAAGTCTCCAGAACTAGTATTAAAGCTTATATTTTCTCCAACTATATTCTTCATATAGATATCCCCTGAGGAAGCATATGAGTTGAGATTTCCATCAAAGCTTTTAGGGATGAAGACCTCTAAGACCACTGTAGAGTTGTTAACTGAATAGGACTTCCTTGGAAGTTCAAGTTTAATATCTATGTCCTTATTTTTTTTATCTACAATTAATTCAGGAACAACATTGGTTTTCATCCTACCATGATAATGAATTCTTACATCATTCCTATCTTCAGTAATTACTTTGATATCTACGAATGGAGAAGAAATGGAGATGTTTTTAACACCTTCTATCTTAGCAAGCTTTTCCTCATTGACTTCTTCCCATTTTAAATCCCCAGGACCTAAGCCAAAGAAACTCCAACCAGAACTAGATCTAGAAGTAGAGCTTTCACTATCTTTAATTTTAATACCATCCCAACCAATGCTTACCTCATCGGTGCCATCTTTGACTTTTATACCATCCCAGCCAATGCTAACATGGTCATCCCCATCTTTCACTTCAATCCCTTTGGTACCAATTCGTACTAAATCACCATTAGATTTAACATTAACAAAACTTCCATCGGACCTACTATAATTAAGGTCCCTAATAAAGGATAAAAAGCTTATGGCAAAAACTATTAGGACTGTACCTACAATAATGGCTAACCAATTAGTCCTACTTCTTCTTTCCTGTCTATTTTCCTCATAATTTGTCTCTATAGTGCTTTTATAACTAAGGGCAACCTCTTTTGGATCTCCTAGTTCCTTAGATATTTCCTCTTCAGACTTTCCCTTGGAAATACCAATATTAAAGTGTTCCTCATAATCAGATATAATATCCTCTAATTCGCTTATGGGTAAGCCCTGTAAATACATCCTTAACTTGGCTAAATATTCCTTTTTATTCAATTGAGTTCCCCCCTCAAAATATTATTTACTCCATTAACAAAATTTTCCCACTCTATGTCTAATTCTTCAAAAGCCTCTTTGCCCCTATCTGTTAGCTTATAATACTTTCTAGGCGGCCCCTCTTGGGATTCCTCTAGGTAGGTAGTTACATAGCCTTCACTCCTAAATCTTCGAAGTAATGGATATATTGTCCCTTCGGAGATATTAATATACTTAGAAATGTGGTCAACTAATTCATAACCATAAAAATCTTTTCTATTGAGCAAAGATAGGACACAGAGTTCCAATACACCTTTTTTAAATTGAATATTCATAAGCCTCTCTCCTAAAATTTACTATCTATAATATAACATATGCTACCTTTTAATGCAAGGTACCAAATAAAAAATAATAATAAAATTTAAAAAAAGATAGAGGGTTTTTCCTCTATCTCCTTAAAAGGTTAATTCTTCTCTACGTATACCTACACTTAAAATTATCCCTACGCATATTAAATTGGATAGTTGGAAGGTACCACCATAACTCATAAAGGGCAGGGGTATTCCTGTTATTGGCATAAGTCCAATGGTCATACCTATATTTTCCCAGATGTGGAAGAGAAACATGGCTGTAAAACCGATAACCATAAGAGAACCAAACAAATCTGTAGACTTCTTTGCAATTCTAATGAACCTACTTAACATTATGAAATATAGGAATATTAGGCCCAAACCACCTAAAAGCCCAAGTTCCTCACCAACAACTGCAAAGATAAAATCAGTTTGCTTTTCAGGTATATAGTTAAACTGGGTTTGGACACCTTCGAACAATCCTCTACCAAAGATCTTTCCTGAGCCAATGGCAATTCTCCCTTGATAGGCTTGGAGACCTGTATTTGAAACATCTCTTTCAGGGTCTATAAAGTTGTATATCCTATCCTTCTGATAATCGTCCAGATTAAACCATATAATTGGGAGGCTAAGTAGGCCAGCCCCTATGGCATAACCGATATACTTCCACTTAATTTCAGCTACAAATAGCATGGCAGCAATAAAAAATATAAATACCATGGCTGTTCCAGCATCAGGTTGGAGGAGTATAAGTCCAACTGGGAAAAAGGCAAAGACCAAAACCTTCAATAGTGTAAAGGGTTGATTAAGGTCTTCTTTGTTATTATCAATATACTTTGCCAAGGATATAATTAAGCCAATCTTTACAAATTCAGCAGGTTGAAAGCTTACAGGCCCGATTCTTAACCAGGATCTGGCACCCCATTGATCATCTCCAAAGCCAAAGATAAGAACAGCTATTAGTAATACATTACATACAATATAAATTGGAATATAGAGCTTTCCTAAAAACTCATAGTCCAACAATACTAGAATTAAGATAAGGAAAAAACCTAAGCCAGTAGCTAGGGACTGAGTCTTAACAAAGGACAATGTTTCCTTGCTTAAGGTTGCACTTCTTATCATTACTAACCCATAAATACATAATAAGAGAACCGACAGCAATAATATATAATCAAATTTTTTATAGGACTTCTTCTTTAAGTTAAACATGATTTACTTCCTTTCAAGCTTACATAATAGGACAATCAACCTAATGGATATTATACCATATTTTTATATTTACAAGTAGTTAAAAATCTATTTCAATATGGTATGATATTAGTAGGAAGGATCTTATATAAGAGTATGAGATGGAAACTGAAATCCTTAGAAGGGAGTAAAGATGAATAAACTAAATCAATATATAATTGAAAAATCAAAAGAAGTAGGCATGGATATATGTAGATTTACTGATGCCTCTCCTTTAAAAAATATAAAGGATTATTTAATTTGTAGGCAGGAAAATAATAGGATGACAGAGTTTGAAGAAAAGAACATTGATCTAAGAATTGACCCTAGACTAACACTACCCTCCTGTAAATCCATTATAGTCTTAGGTGTTTCCTATAATGTAGATTATAGTGAAAAGCCTGATTATAGATTAAAAGGGAAGCTTTCTAAATCTTCTTGGGGAATAGATTATCATAGGGTATTAAGGGAAAAAATAGAACTCCTCATAGAAGAAATAAAGAAGATAGAAGAATTTCAATATAAATATTTTGTAGATACGGGACCCTTAGTAGATAGGGAATTGGCTGTAAGAGCAGGTGTAGGTTATTACGGAAAGAATAATCTGGTCATTAATGATGATTATGGGTCTTTTATTTTTTTAGGACATATCTTAACTGATTTAGATTTAGACCCTAGTGAAAGGGTGGAAAACAAGTGTGGAGATTGTGATCTCTGCCTTAAGGCTTGCCCTACAGGTGCCTTAGAAGCCCCCTACAGGGTAAATCCTAAAAAATGCATATCCTATTTAACCCAAACAAAGGATAATATACCAGAGGAACTGAGAAGGAAAATGGGAATTAAGTTGTATGGCTGTGACACCTGTCAGTTAGTATGTCCAAAAAATAAGGGTATAAGGAAATCTTGCCATGAAGACTTTATCCCTACAATAACCAGGGGATATATGGATTTAGAAGAGTTACTTCAAATGTCCAATAGGCAGTTTAAAGAAAAATATGGCCATATGGCAGGAAGTTGGAGAGGAAAAAATACTTTAAAGAGAAATGCCCTAATAGCTTTGGCCAATATGAAGAAGGAAGAGAATATAAAGCTTATATTACCATTATTGAAGGATGATAATCCTATGATTAGGGAATATGCCCAATGGGCTATAGAAAATATTTTTTTAACAAGCCTATCCAAGAAATAAATTGGATATGCTATAATATATTGTACGATAATATAAGGGAGGTTTTACTATGTCTAATGTTCATGAATTAAATTTTTTGAAGGAAAAAATTGAAGGACTAAAAAAGGAAGGCGTTTATAGAAAACTACCTGTATTAGAAACTCCAAATCAACCAGAGGTAATATTAAATGGGAAAAATGTAATAAATCTTTCATCAAACAACTATCTTGGCTTTGCAAATCATCCAAGGTTAAAGAAAGCTGCCATTGAAGCAGTAGAAAAATACGGAGCAGGTTCTGGTGCTGTTAGAACCATAATTGGTAATTTATCCCTACATGAAGAACTAGAAGAAATATTAGCTAAGTTTAAAAGAGAAGAAGCAGCATTTGTTTATCAATCAGGCTTCAATTGTAACGCAGGTACCATCCAAGCAGTTACAGAAGAAGGTGATATTATAGTTTCAGACGAGCTAAACCATGCCTCTATTATTGACGGTACAAGACTGTCAAAGGCTGCTAGGGCAATATATAAACACTCAGACATGGACAGTCTAGAAGCAGTATTAAAAGATGCTAGAAAGAAATATAGAAACATCCTAATAATTACCGATGGAGTATTCAGCATGGATGGTGACATAGCAAAACTTCCTGAAATAGTGGAGTTAGCGGAAAAATATGATGCTATGACCTATGTTGATGATGCCCACGGATCAGGAGTATTAGGAGAAAGCGGAAGAGGTACAGTAGACCATTTTGGACTACATGGTAGGGTAGACTTTACAATTGGTACTCTTTCCAAGGCTATAGGTGTAATAGGTGGATATGTGGCTGGCTCCAATACTATGTATGAATGGTTAAGCCATAGGGCAAGACCTGTATTATTTAGTACTTCTTTACCACCTGCAGCAGTAGGTGCGATTATTGAAGCCATTAAGATGTTAATGGAAACTACAGAATATACAGATAGACTATGGGAAAATGCAAGATATTGGAAAGAAAGAATAGGTAGCCTTGGCTTTAACACAGGAAATAGTGAAACTCCAATTACACCAGTTATTATTGGTGAAGAAGCTAAGACCATGGAATTTAGTAGAAAACTTTTAGAAAATGGAGTATTCGTGTCTGGTATAGTATTCCCAACAGTTCCAAGAGGAACAGGTAGGGTAAGATGTATGGTAACTGCAGCCCATACAAAAGAACAATTAGACAGGGCAGCTGAAGTATTTGAAAAAGTTGGCAAGGAAATGAATATATTGAAATAAGATTTTGGGGGGCTAACCCCCTTTTTCAATACATAAATTAGGTATATACTAATATTATGAATAAAGACATTATTCTTATGAGGTGAGACAATGATAATAGGTGCCTGTGAATTAAAGCTACTAATTTATGGTTCAAATTCTTTAAAGGATAAGAGGCAGGTAATAAAAAGCTTACTAGGTAGGATTAAATCTAGATTTAATGTATCCATTGCAGAACTGGATTTGAATGGTAGCTGGCAAACGGCAATTATTGGTTTTACTTGTGTAAGCAATGATACAAAACATTCTAACCAAATTTTGACAAATGTGATAAAATTTATAGATGAGGATAGTAGGGTAGAGATATTAGAGAAAAAAATTGAGATATTGTAGGTGATAAGTTGAAAAAGATGTTATCAAAAGAAGAGATAAAAGAGGTTCTAGATAGGCTGCTGAAAGAATTTCCAGATGCCAAGGCAGAATTAAATTTTACCAATTCCTTTGAGTTATTGATAGCCACCATATTATCAGCCCAATGTACTGATGTCCAAGTAAATAAAACCACATCAGTCTTATTTAAAAAACTGAAAAGCCCAGAAGACTATATTAAATTGTCTGAGGAAGAACTAGGAAAGATGATTAAATCCTGTGGATTTTATAAAACAAAGAGTAAAAATATCTTAGCTAGCTGTAGAATTTTAATTGAGAAGTTTAATGGTCAAGTCCCAGGCAGCCTAGAAGACTTAATAACCCTACCTGGGGTAGGGAGAAAAACTGCCAATGTTGTACTTAGTAATGCCTTTGATACACCAGCCATAGCAGTAGATACCCATGTTTTTAGGGTATCCAATAGGATCGGTCTTGCCAATAGCAAGAATGTATTAGACACTGAAAAGGATTTAATGGAGAACATTGATAGGGAGATGTGGTCAAAGGCCCACCATCTATTGATTTTCCATGGTAGAAGGATATGTAAAGCTAGGAAACCCTTATGTCATATATGTCCAGTTACTGAGTTTTGTTATTATTATACGACCGAAATAAACAAATAGAAAGGGGGATAATATGAGAGACAATTTAGTATTCTCCTTGGATATCGGCACAAGAACTATAATCGGAATAGTAGGAGAATACATAGAAGAGGAAAGATTTAAGGTCCTTGCATACTCCATAAAAGAGCATAAGAAGAGAAATATGTATGATGGTCAGATACATGATATTGAAGGAGTTACTAGGCTAGTCACTGAAATCATAGCTGAATTAGAAGAAAAAACTGGAGAAAAATTAAAAATAGTTTCCATTGCAGCTGCAGGAAGGGCACTAAAAACTAATAGGATAAGGATGGAAAAGGGTATTGATAGTACAAAGGAAATATCAAAATTAGATGTGGAAGCCTTGGAACTTGAAGCCATACAAAAAGCACAAGAGGAGATAAATGCTGAAGAAAAAACAAACCTTAAATATTATAATATCGGATATACAGTAGTTGATTACTATCTTGATGATAGTAGGATTGAAAAGTTGGAAGGTCATAGGGGAGAAAAAATGGCTGTAGACTTATTAGCTACCTTCCTTCCTCAAATAGTTGTAGAGAGCCTTTATTCTGTAATGACAAAGGCTGGATTGGAAGTAGGAAGTATTACCCTTGAACCTATAGCAGCTATAAATGTTGCCATTAAAAAAGAATTAAGACTATTAAATTTAGCCCTAGTAGATATTGGGGCTGGAACTTCAGATATCGCCATTACTAGAGATGGGCAGATTGTTTCCTATGCCATGACCCAAACTGCTGGAGATGAAATAACGGAAAGGTTGGCAAAGGAATACTTGTTAGACTTTAATAGTAGTGAGAAGTTGAAAGTAAAACTAAGCAAAGAGGATTATCATGAATTTGTTGATGTAGTTGGAGTGAAATATAGTTTATCTACTAAGGAAATAGTCAATTCCATTAAGGATATTATTGAAAAAATAGCAAGTGAAATAGCTGATAGGATCATAGAATTCAATGGAAAAGCTCCCAATGCAGTTTTCTTAATTGGTGGAAGTAGCCAGATGCCCATGCTTAAGGAGATTGTGGCTGAAAAATTAGGACTACCTAAGGAGAGGGTATCCATTAGGGACCTATCCACCATAGACAATATTATAGGATTAGAAGAAATTAAGGGACCAGATATGATAACTCCTGTAGGTATTGCATTAGATGGAGCCTTAGATAAGTATAAAAACTTTATAAAAGTTACATTTAATGGGGAAGATGTCCGGATATTTAATACAGACGATATAAAGGTATCAGACCTATTGGTTATTAATGGATTTAATCCTAGAGACCTATTGCCTAAGAGGCAAGAAGATTTTATATATTATTTAAATGGCAAGAGAAGAGTAATAAAAGCTAATATAGGAACCTATCCAAAAATACTGGTAGATAACAAGGAAGCCAATATAAAGACTAAATTACATGATAAATCAAATGTTGAAATTATACCAAGCGTAGTTGAACCTATTTCTCCACCATGGCTTTACGATATAATCCAAATTGATAAGGCTGTAAGCTTTCTAGGAGAAAGGGTCAACTTAGTAAAGTCTGTAAAAATTAATGGCCAGTTAGTTGAAGACAATATAATGCTAGATCCAGAGGACAATATTGAAGTAGAAGAATTTAGGACCTTGAGAGACCTCCTTATTGAATACGATGATAATCCAAATGTGGACAAGTACTTGATTAATGGGAAAAAGCCTAATCTTAACTATATTTTAAAAGATGGAGATTCCATTACCCTCCTGGAAAAAGATGATCCCAATAAAAAAAGTATCAAATTAGTAATAAACGATGAGGACTTTGAAATATACTATAAAAAGGACAAATTCATCTTTGTAGATATATTTGACCATATAGACTTTGATTTATCTACCTTAAAGGGAAAATTAGTCTTAAAGGTAAACGGTAGAGATGCAGAATACATGGAAGAACTGAAGAATGGAGATAATATAAAGGTCTATTGGGAATAAAATGAATTTACTCTAGGCTGGAGGCAGTAATGAAGAAAAACCAAATTATATTATTGTCTATTGGTATAGCTATCTTAGCTATAACACTAGGTAGTGGATCTTACATTTATAAAAACATCCTAAATACAGATACAATTTATAAAGGAGCAAGAATAGATAATATAGATGTAAGTGGTAAAACAATGGAACAAGCCCTAGAGTATATAAAGAGAATAAAAACAGCTGAAATAAAAGAAAAATCTATGAATTTAATATATGGTGAAAAGACTTATAAAGTTATTCTGGCAGACCTAGGTTATTCCTATGATTATGATAAGGCTGTAAAAAATGCTATCAATCTTGGTAGACAAGGAAATTTCCTTAAAAGGTTAAAGGATATAGCAAAAATAAAAAGAGGAGTAAATATTTCCCTAGAATCTTTTTACAGGGAAGAGTTGGCTGAAAAAATAGTTAATGCTATTGCCGAGGAAATAAATACTAATGCAAAAGACGCAGAAATAAATATAGAAAATGGAAAAATATTTATAATAGATGAGGAAATGGGTAAAAGGGTATTGAAGGAAGACTTGCTAACACTTATAGATGGTAACCTAAACAAGCTAGAGGATATAAAAATTCCTGTTGAAGATGTGATGCCAAAAGTTACAAAAAGACTTCTCTCAAGAATTAATGGAAAAATTGGGGAGTATTCCACTTCTTTTAAGGGTAGTAGCAAAAATAGGATTGAAAATATTAGGTTATCTGCCAAGGCTATTAGTAATAATTTAATTTTGCCTGGAGAAGAGTTCTCATACAATAAGACAACAGGGCCAAGAACTGCAGAGTCTGGCTATAGGGAAGCCAATGTAATCATAGGTGGAAAGTTAACTCCAGATATAGGGGGAGGAGTATGTCAAACATCTACTACTTTGTACAATGCCTTACTTCTTTCTGACTTAGATATTGTGGAACGTCATCACCATTCTATTCCAGTAGGCTATGTGCCTATTGGGCAGGATGCAGCAGTTGCCTATGGTTATTTGGACTTGAAGTTTAAAAATAATTTTGATTTTCCAATATTTATTGATTCAAAGGTGGTAGGAGATAGGGTTTATGTTTATATTTATGGAGATACAACAGTTAAGGATTATACCGTAAAGATTACTCCACAGATTGTGGAGACAATCCAGCCTAAGACTGAAGTCAAATTTGACTCCACTTTAGAACCGGGAGAAAATATAGTGATACAAAGTGGCAGGACTGGATATAAGGTAGTTACTTATAAATCAATTATTAAGAATGGAAAAGTATTATCTAAGGAGCAAATCACTAAGGACCATTATAGGAAGAAAGATTATTTATATAAAACAGGACAAGAATAAATTTGTTTTTTCACTAAAAAACAAGGGGGGGAAATGATGACAGCAGTAAAAGACCTATATGATAAAATAGTGGATTGTCCCGTTTGTGATGAGCAATTTACTACTAAAAAAGTAAGGACATCTAGATTAAGGTTGGTTAAAAGGGATGAGGATTTTCTAAATCACTATAAGACAGAAAACCCTATAAAATACCATATATTTGTTTGCCCAAATTGTGGATATGCTTCCTGGGAAAACAAATTTGATTCCATTAGAAAAAATCAGGTCAAAACTATTAAAGATAAGGTAAGCTCAAAATGGAATAAAAGAGATTTTGGTGGAGAAAGAGACTTGGACAAGGCTATTGAAGCATATAAATTAGCCTTATTAGTTGGTATGCTACTTGAAACTACTAAGTTTGAACTAGGAAATACCTGCTTAAATATTGGATGGCTGTACCGATTAAAGGGAGAAGAAGATGAAGAAATTAGGTTTTTGACCCTTGCAAGAGATAGGTTCATAGAAGCATTTAATACTGAATCTTTGACAGGTGTCAATATGGATGAGAGTAAACTATCCTATTTAATAGGGGAATTATCAAGAAGGATAAATGATAAGGAAAAAGCCTTATCTTGGTTTAATACCTGTTTAAACCTTCCATCAACAAGGATGAATCCAGCAATTGATGATCTGGCTAGGGAACAATGGAGAATAGCTAAGGAGATGGGGAACAATGGCTAAATACTATTCCTTTAATTCACCGATTGGTGAATTAACTATATATTTTACTGATAAAGCAATAATAGGCTTATCTTTTAAAGAAGAAGGGGACAAGCTTAAATATATAGAAAGATACTATGGAACTCCTATAGAAGTAGATGGAAAAGATTATGATTATCATCATGAAATAATTAAGTACTTGAATGGAGAATTAAAAGAATTTACTTTGCCATTTTCCTTTAAAGGAACTGAATTTCAAGAAAAGGTATGGAAGGAACTATTAAATATCCCCTATGGTGAAACTAGGACTTATAAGGAAATGGCAGAAAAAGTAGGTTGCCCTAAAGGGCCTAGGGCAGTGGGTAATGCCTTAAACAAGAATCCTATTGCCATTATAGTTCCTTGTCATAGGGTTGTTGGGTCTAATGGCAAGCTAGTAGGTTTTGCTGGCGGCCTTCCTCTGAAAGAAAGACTATTAGGTTTAGAAAAGGAGAATAATGTCAAATAGTTTCAATAATATATTGAAATTTGTAACCTGATTTGATAATATGTAATTACAATAGCATAGCTTTATAGGTGTTCCATTCTTTTGGAACTTAAAAGGGAAAGTGGTGCAAATCCACTACAGCCCCCGCTACTGTAAATGGGACGAAACCAAGAATATGCCACTGGGAAACTGGGAAGGCCTTGGGAGTAGGATGAACCATAAGTCAGGATACCTGCCTATATGTAAGCCTCGGAGGGAGGGATGAGAAAGTGAAACTTATCCTTTAAGAAGGCATAAGTTTTTTTATTGTAAGTGGGAATAAATAATGGTTAAAGATGTTAAATAAGACATAAGTAGGAGGAAGAAGATGAAGAGATTTAGGATTATTGCTTTAATTTTGTCCCTATTGATGTTAATGACAATAACTATAGGATGTACTGAAAAAAA
Source organism: Tissierellia bacterium (assembly GCA_012519355.1). Lineage (GTDB taxonomy): Bacteria > Bacillota > Clostridia > Tissierellales > Tissierellaceae > JAAYFT01. Next base: position 14,844 of record JAAYQJ010000217.1, read on the forward strand.
GGAGTCAGATAATGAATTAAAGGTAGAAGACATAGAGCAAGTGGAAGATATAGATCAGCTAGAAGATGAAGCAGTGGAAAATAAAAATTTCCCAGTAGAAGTACAAGATAAATTTGGTAATACTGAAATAATTGAAGAAGAACCAATGACAATAATATCACTAGCACCAAGCAATACAGAAACTTTATTTGCCTTAGGTTTAGGTGATAGGGTAGTTGGGGTTACACCTTTCTGTGATTATCCAGAAGAAGCTCAGACTAAAGAAAAAGTGGGAGATTACAGCGGAAACAACCTAGAAAGAATTATTGAGTTAGAGCCAGACTTAATATTGGTCTATGGACCAGGAGACGAAGAAGAAAATAGGATATTAAGAGAAGCAGGTATAAAGGTTCTTGGATTTTTGTCTGAAACTATGGATGATATAATGAAAGACATTGAAACAATAGGTAAAGCAACTGGTAGAAATGAGAAAGCTGCAGATATCATTAATTCCATAAAAGAAAAAAGGGATTATATATTGGAAAAAGTAAAGGATGCAGAAGAAGTGACAGTATTTTACGAAATCTGGCATGACCCATTAATGGGAGCAGGAAAGGGTTCCTTCATGGATGAACTAATTACCTTAGCAGGAGGAAAAAATATTGCCTATGATACTGATGGAGCATATCCACAATACGATTTGGAGCAATTGATAGAGAGAGATCCCCAGGTCTACTTAGCTTCTAAGGATTCAGAAGACAAGACAATTGAATCTATAAAGCTAAGACCAGGTTATGATGCTATATCTGCCATAAAAAATGACAGGATATATTTATTTAAAGGCAATGAAGCCAATTTAGTATCTAGACCAGGACCTAGAATAGGAGAGGCCTTAGAAGTAGTAGCTAAGGCAATACATCCTGAATTATTTGAGTAAAGTTGGGATGAAATTGAAAATAGGGAAGAGCAAGTACAGTATACTACTAACAATATTATTCATAGCCTTAGTATTCTCAATAGGTTTTTTTTCAGTAATAGGCACTGCCAATATTGGTGCTGTAGACGTCTTGCGGATTGTATTGGCTAAATTGCCTATATTCAAGAATTATGTAGACATATCAGATATATCTGATTCTTATGTAACTATTATTTGGACCATAAGGCTACCTAGGGTATTATTAGGTGTTTTGGTAAGGGCCAGCCTTTCCATGGCTGGCGCAGCCTTTCAAGGCTTGTTCAAAAATCCAATGGCAGATCCATATGTTATAGGTATATCCTCTGGTGCAGCCTTTGATGCTAGTATTGCTATAGTTTTAGGAATCAATATTTCTATACTGAGTATTTCAACAATATCCATATTTGCTTTCATTGGAGCCTTAGGAGCAGTATTTTTAGTAGTAAATATATCTAAAATTAATTACAAAGTTCCCACAACTACTTTAATATTGGCAGGTATAGCCATAAGCCAATTTTTAACTGCAATTATATCCTTGTTAATGGTTCTGTACAGCAGAGACATGGCCAAAATAGTTTATTGGACCCTAGGCAGTTTATCAGGCAAGGGCTGGAATCCATTGCTTAGTATCTCCATACCGGTTATTTTGGCCATGATAATAATCAACTTCTTCGCCAGGGATTTAAACATTATGTTAACCGGTGATGAGTCCGCCCAAAGCCTTGGTGTAGACGTGGAAAAGGTTAAGATTTACATTTTAGTTTTAGGAACCTTCATGGTTTCCATGGTAGTATCCATATCTGGAATAATAGGATTTGTAGGTTTGATCATACCTCATATAACTAGGATAGTGCTTGGAGCCGATAATAGGATTCTTCTACCAGCTTCTTCTTTAATAGGCGGCATTTTTATGGTATTAGCAGATACAATAGCCCGAACAATAATTTCACCTATGGAAATCCCAGTAGGTATAATAACAGCATTATTTGGTGGACCC
>JAAYQJ010000218.1 GCA_012519355.1 Tissierellia bacterium
AAATGGTAATGCCAGGAGACAACTCCAAATTCTTCATAGAATTAATAACTCCAATAGCAATGGAAGAAGGATTAAGATTTGCTATTCGTGAAGGTGGAAGAACAGTAGGAGCAGGGGTTGTTACTAAGATTCTTGGATAATTAATATGAATAAAGGGACCCTAAATTTTAGGGCCCCTCTATGAATTTATAAAAGCGTGAAAAAACTTAAGATTTACTTAAAAAAAGTCTTGAGTTTTTTCCATGCCTATTATAAAATGTAATAGTGCTCATTTTAGACATTGCGATGAGGCAAAAGGTGGCTCCGATAAGACGGAGGGAATTTTTGCTGAGAATGTCCGGTTTTAAATCGGGCGACTAGAATTGCGGAAAATTATAAAAAAAAATACAACACACCAGGAAGGGTGTATCGGCAATTCCGGTCGCATGTAAAAAAAAGTATAACATGCGATAGAAGGAGGGAATTACATGTCAAAACAAAAAATTAGAATCAGGTTAAAGGCTTATGATCATGAGTTGTTAGATTCTTCAGCTCAAAAAATTGTTGAGACTGCTAAAAGAACAGGTGCTACTGTATCAGGACCAGTGCCCCTACCAACAGAAAAAGAAATCATAACTATCCTAAGAGCAGTTCACAAATATAAGGACTCTAGAGAGCAATTTGAGCAAAGAACTCATAAAAGATTAATCGATATCTTAAACCCAAATCAAAAAACCATAGATTCACTGATGAAATTGAATTTACCAGCTGGTGTAGATATTGAAATCAAATCATAGTTTTATAAGATTACTAATGTAATCCGCTGTAAATAATAGGAGGTGTAGTAATGAAGAACATAATTGGAAGGAAAATAGGCATGACCCAAATTTTCCAAGAAAATGGAACTGTAATCCCAGTAACAGTAGTAGAAGCAGGACCAATGGTAGTAGTTCAAAAGAAAACAGCAGAGCTTGATGGCTACAACGCAATCCAAGTGGGATTTGGAGATATAAAGGAAAAAAGAATGAACAAACCTATGAAGGGTCATTTTGATAAAGGAAATGTACAATACAAAAAATACCTAAAGGAATTTAAAGTAGATAACCCAGATGAATTTGAAATAGGTCAAGAAATTTACGCAGATGTATTTGAAGCAGGAGACTTTGTAGATGTAACTGGAATATCTAAGGGTAAAGGAACCCAAGGTGTTGTAAAAAGACATGGTTTTGGTAGAGGTAGAGAAACTCATGGTTCAAAATTCCATAGAATGCCTGGTGGTTTATCAGCAAGTGCTACTCCAGGAAGAGTATTCAAAGGACACAGAATGATGGGTAGAATGGGTAACGAAAAAGTTACTGTACAAAACCTTGAAATAGTAAGAGTAGATAAGGATAAAAACTTAATCTTAATAAAAGGTGCAATACCAGGACCTAAGAAAGGTATTGTAACAATAAAACAGACCGTTAAAAAGTAATAATTCAGGCGGAAAGGAGGATGCAAAATGCCTAAAGTAAATGTTTACAACATGTTAGGAGAAAAGGTTAGAGAAATTGAATTAGATGAAAATATCTTTGGTATAGAAGTTAACCAACATGTGGTTTATGAAGTTGTAAAAAACCAACTTGCTAATAGAAGGCAAGGTACTCAATCTGCTAAAACTAGAGCAGAAGTAAGAGGCGGTGGAAGAAAGCCTTGGAGACAAAAAGGTACAGGTAGAGCTCGTCAAGGAAGTATTAGAGCACCACACTTTACAGGTGGTGGAGTTGCATTTGCACCAAAGCCAAGAGACTATAGCTACAAAGTACCTAAGAAAGTAAAGAGATTAGCTATGAAATCAGCTTTAACATCAAAGGTGTTAAACAATGAAATCATAGTAATAGATGAAATTAAATTTGATGCACCAAAAACTAAGGAAATGGTAAATTTCTTAAATAACATTAAAGCAGATAAAAAAGCCCTAATCGTTATGGGAGAAAAAAGTGAAAATGTAATTAAGTCTGCTAGAAATATACCAAGTGTACAAACTGCCCTTGTTAATACATTGAATGTTTATGATATATTAAAATACAATTCATTTATTATAACAGAGGACGCAGTCAAAAAAGTGGAGGAGGTGTATGCATAATGCGTAATCCACACGATATTATCATCAGACCAGTTATTACTGAAAGAAGTATGGAAGATATGGCAGAAGGGAAATATACTTTTGTTGTAGATAAAAGAACTAATAAATCAGAAATCAAAAAGGCTGTAGAGGCTATATTCGGAGTAAAAGTTGAAAAAGTTACAACTATGAATATGGTTGGTAAAGTTAAAAGACAAGGAATCCATATTGGTAAGAGACCAGATTGGAAGAAAGCCATAGTAAAATTAACGGAAGATTCTAAGAGAATAGAATTCTTCGAAGGAATGGAATAGAAATTTAATAGAAGGAGGGACAACGATGAGCGTTAGAAAATATAAACCAA
>JAAYQJ010000219.1 GCA_012519355.1 Tissierellia bacterium
AAGAGATTATTAGATAATAATGCAATAGGATTAATATCAACCCATGATTTAGAATTGGGAGTCTTAGAAAGGGAAAGTAGTGGTAAGGTAAGAAACTATCACTTCAAGGAGTATTATAAGAATAGGGAGATACATTTTGATTATAAATTAAATCCAGGGATTTCAACTACTAGAAATGCAATGTATTTAATAAAGATGGTAGGGATTAATGATTAAGACTTTATAAGGGAATATAAGTTGATTAATGCAAAATATGTTAAAGTGAGGTTGTTATATGATGGAGGAATTAAAGAAGGTTAGAAATGCCCGAATAATTGTGGGAATTACACAAACAGCATTTTTTTTGCTAGTATTATCAATGAAGGGATTAAGTGTACTTACTATTTTATTTGGAAGTTTGCCAATTATAAGTTTTTTAGCTGCTTGTAAGACCCATAAAGAACTTATTAAAAATGATAATAATTGATTTGGTGCATATTATTTATATTATATGTAAAGAGATTCAGCTAGACTTAAATTCACATCTACTAAATATTTCAGGAAGGATTTTTAAAGTATTTGTAGAATAGATAAATAATGAGTGGAGACCTATTTCCATATAGGGTTGATTTAATAAAAAATTGCCTAGGGAGATAAGCCTATGAGAAAAGAGCATGAAGTAATAAAAGAGATACTAGATTTTGCTAAGAGTGAAGATAGAATTAGGGCAGTTATGATGAATGGATCAAGAGTTAATCCCAATGCACCTAAAGATATAATGCAAGACTACGATATAGTATTCTTTGTAAATGATATAGGGAGCTTGAGTTACAAAATAGACCAGAACTGGATTAGTATATTTGGGGAACTTGTAATTATGCAGCAAAATGACTTTGAGGACGGCTCATATATTTTTCTTATGCAATTTAAGGATGGGGTCAGAATAGACCTTAGTTTCAAGGATATAAATAGAATTAAAGAAATAGTTTTAGAAGATACTTTAAGTATAATCCTATTGAATAAAGATAATATAGAAGTCACATTGCCTACACCAAACGATAGTGGGTATTATGTATCAAAGCCCTCAAAAGAAGAATACGATAGATTATTAAATGAAGCATGGTGGATACAGACTTATGTAGCTAAGGGAATATGGAGAGATGAGCTGCCCCTTGCAAAGTATATGTTTGATGTTATTTTAATAGATTGCATTAGAAGGCTAGTATCATGGTATATTGGGGAAAAATATGAATGGAAGATAAATGTAGGGAAAAGTGGGAAGTGGTTTAAAAGATATTTACATGATGAGATTTATAAGGACTTTATTTCCATATATCCTACTACAAACTATGAAGAAATGTGGGAATCCCTATTTAGAGCAGGTAAGTTTATTCGAAAAATAGGTATGTCACTAGCTGAATCTCTTGGGTATTCCTATCCTATGAAAGATGATATTAATGTTAGGGAATATATTAGAAGAATTAAAGAATTGCCAGTAACTTCTAGTGAATTTAGATAGGAATGTAAGAAAGCATTACTTCAATGATATTAATTTAAGGAGGGAAAAGATTGGATAGATGGGAATATAAGACTATTAAATTTAAGTTGAAGGGATTTTCTGGAGGAATACTGGAAACAGAAGATTTTGATTATGAACTTAATAAATTTGGAGACCAGGGTTGGGAACTAGTATCTTGCTTTACAGCTAATGCAGCTAATGGTTACAGTAGGGATGCAATAGCAGTCTTTAAAAGAAGGAAGTAAAAAATGTTGACTTTTTCCTAGAATTATTATAAAATATTAAGGTAAACTATGCACCCATAGCTCAGTAGGATAGAGCGGCGCCCTCCTAAGGCGTAGGCCAGGGGTTCGATTCCTCTTGGGTGCGTTAAGGTGATAATAATGGATATTTTATATATGAGAGAAGCTTTAGAAGAAGCTAAAAAAGCCTATAGCATCTACGAAGTACCAGTAGGTGCTATTATTGTATATAAGGGACAAATTATAGCTAGGGGATTTAATCAAAGGGAGACCTTAAAGGATCCAACAGCCCATGCTGAGATCCTAGCTATAAAGGAAGCTAGCAAATATCTTAATAGTTGGAGACTTTTGGATTGTACCATGTATGTAAGCCTGGAGCCCTGTGCCATGTGTGCAGGAGCCATAGTAAACTCTAGAATAGAGAGGCTAGTAATTGGAACTAGGGACTTAAAAAGAGGCTGTTGTGGTACAGTAGAGGATTTAACTAACCATCCTAAATTTAACCATAGGTTGGAAGTAGAATTTGGGGTGTTAGAAGAAGAATGCAGTAGTATATTATCTAATTTCTTTAAGGAATTAAGGGAGAGTAAGAAATAGAAAACTTTCAAAAATTTTTTTGAAAGTTTTTTTACTTTTTTGTGGACACTTTCCCTTTCTATTTCGTCTTATTAGTGACTAGAGAAAAAAGTCAGAAATAGATAAAATAGAAAGGAGAATGAAGATGGTTAATCTAGTCCAAAACCCCATTCTATTTGGCGATGGCTTATGGTTATATGACCAAGATAAGGAAATACCCAGTTATACATTAAATAAAAGAAAAAGAAAGCTAGTAAGAAAAACTATCCAAAACATTTTATTATTATTTAAAGCATAGTAAACTTAAATTAAGAAGATCTCTATAACCTTTCCAAAATTATATGCATAAAGGAAGTGGATTATGAATATATATATAGTTTATGAAAAATACCATAATGATTTCCTAGCCTTTGCAAAGAGTATTGTGAAGGATTACAATGAAGCTTTTGACTTAGTTCAAGATGCCTATGTGGCAGCCTTGGAAAGGGAAGAGATGTTTAAGTTTATGAATGAATACCAGATTAAGGGCTGGTTTTTTACAACTATAAAGAATAAGAACATAGACAATATTAGAAAAAGAAGTAGATTAGATTATCAATGGGAAGTAGATATCTTTACTAAAGAAGATAGTTTTGAAGAAAAGGTAGTCATGGAAAGTATACTTGAAAAATTACCTGAGGACTTACGAAATGTAGTAGTACTTAGGTATAAAATGAATTTAAACAGTACAGAGATAGGGGAAAAGTTGAACATCCCCCCTTCAACAGTCAGGTCTCAGCTTAGTAAAGCTTTAAAAATATTAAAAGATTATATATAGGAGGTATTATAATGGCAAAGGTTGAAAACATAGGTTTATTAGATGTTAGGGAAATTAGTGAGGAAATAGCAGAAAAGATTACAGCAATAGAAAATGTCGGTATGCTTATAGAAAGCGACAAGTCCCAAGCCTTACTAAGGAATGCTAGAAGAGCTAATATTGGTATAACCTTAAAAATCCCATCAGATAAAAACATAGATCTATTGATGCAAAACGGTAGTTTGGGAGTAGATAGGGAATTTCTAGAAGGAATAGAGAATCAAGCGGGTTTTATAGTCAATGGAGAGTTATTCTTTAAAAATGATATAGATATAAACTTACTAAAGGAGAAGCTATTTACAGTCTTAGTCAATGGAGAATTAATATGCCCTAGGAGACTGTCAGGGGCTATCCAATCAAAGGCTAATATAAATGGAGCTTTAACTGTATACTCTAGTAATTATAATTTTATTGATGGAAAAATCAAACTTAATAACAGATTTTTAAAGAGTTTGAGAAAGGATTCTAAACTAACCTTTAAAAAGTTAATAGTATTAGAGCCAGTAGACCCTATATTATTAGAAGAGAAAATATCTAATATAGAGATCTTGGGAAAACTAGTAATCCTAGAAAATCTTGAAGAGGAAATCTCCCAATATATCGATAATTATTATTCAGTAAATAAGGTAATTATCCCAAGTATTGGAGAAGAAGTTCATTATATAGATAAAGGTGTATCAATAGATAACAACTTTATAAGTAAATATGATGAAGCAGTCCTATATGTAGATGGTAAGGTGAAGTTTGAATTAGACGAAAATACGGATTTTGGAAAGCATATTAAACTTCTAGTATGTAACAAAATTACCTGCAACAAGAAAACCTATGACTTAATAAAAAGTAACTTAGCTGAGGATGTAAATGTAGAAATTTTAGAAGGAAAGATAGTTGAAAATACAGGTCATATGGTATTAAGTGGCATAATCAAAGAAAAAACTACCATAAAGAACATGGGTAAATTGGATATAGATGAAAACTTAGATATGGATAGTTTCGTTGAAAATGTGCTAGAGATTAGAAATTATGGACTAATAAGTGTACCTGAAGATAAGCTTACTATAGTAAAGGAAAAGGTTAAAGAAAATAATGGTGCCATATCATCAAGCAAGGAAAAGAAAGAAAAAGATACAGAAATGCCTAAAGAAGAAGTATTATATGCAAATATGGGAGAGTTGAAATTATAATGGAAGAAGTTTACCTTCTTCCTCTTTTTATGTTATAATATCTGAGTAAATATTCTTGGAGAGATGACCGAGAGGCTGAAGGTGGTGGTCTCGAAAACCATTGTGCAGGAAACTGCACCGGGGGTTCAAATCCCTCTCTCTCCGCCATATATAAGCATATCAGCACTTTTTAAGTGCTTTTTTTATTTCTTATGTTAGACAAATAACAAAATTAACATTAAAATAGATATATAGGATTTTTAAGAGGAGGGGGAAACATAATGAGAAGTAAAAACAAGTTTAAAAACTTAATAATATTTATGGTGTTATATATTATTTTGGCAACCAATATTAGTCTTGTATATGCATCTCCACAAGTAATGATATATAAAGATGGTAGGTTTATTTGGATAGATGCAGACAGTGAGGAAGCAAGAGAAAGATTTCGTGATGGTATATTAGATAATAAACCAGATACTAAAACAGAGTATCAAATACTTGCAAAGAAAAGAGAAATAGAGGCAGCACCAGTAAATGTAATAGCAAAACCAACTAATCAAACAATAACTGTAGATGGTGTTCCAACTAATTTTAGAGCATACAATATTGATGGTTTCAATTATTTTATGTTGAGAGATATTGCATATGTGTTTAATGGAACAAAAGTGCAATTTGAAGTAGGATGGGAC
>JAAYQJ010000220.1 GCA_012519355.1 Tissierellia bacterium
TCTCTTGCTAACAATTTATTCTCCCCCTTTTACATTAGAACATCAAGTTTCTCTCCAATCCTTAGCTTAGCAGATCTAGAACGAGGATTTAAATTTATCTCCTCTTCACTGGGGATAATAGGTTTTCTTGTAATAATCTTTATTTCCCTAACCTTATTACATATACACTGGGGTAACTGTGGTGGGCATATACAATCTTTATTTAACTCTTTAAAACTCTCTTTCACTATCCTATCCTCTAATGAGTGAAAAGTAATTATTACAAGCCTACCACCTGGATTTAACCTACTCACCATATTGGGAATTGCCTCTTTTAGGACTTCTAATTCCCTATTTACTTCAATTCTAATTGCCTGGAAAGTTTTCTTAGCTGGATGGTGACCATCTTTTCTAGCATTTTTGGGTATAGCTTTTTTGATTACACTAACCAGTTCCAATGTAGTATCTATGGGTTTTCTCTTCCTTTCCTCTACTATGAATTTTGCTATTCTTTTGGCCCATCGGTCTTCTCCATAATCCCAGATTATTCTCTCTAATTCCTCTTCAGAATACTTATTTACTACATCCCAAGCTGAAAAGTCCTTTGTTTCATCCATTCTCATATCTAAGGGTGCATCTTTATTGTGGGAAAAACCTCTGCTTTCCTCATCCAATTGATGGGATGAAACACCTAAGTCTAGTAATATACCGTCTACTTTCTCTATTCCTATCTCCTGGAGAATAGTATCAATATTTCTATAATTATTGTGAACAAAAATTACTTTATCCTCGTATTCTTTTAATACTTCCCTAGCTTTTTTTAGGGCATTTAAATCTTGATCAATACCTATTAATTTCCCAGTTTTTAACCTCTTAACTATTTCCTTTGAATGGCCTCCTCCCCCCAAGGTACCATCAATATATATTCCATCAGGTTTAATATTTAATCCTTCTATGGATTCCTCTAAAAGGACTGATATATGTTTAAATTCCATTCTAATACCCCCAGCTATATACCTAATTCAGCCATTTTTTCTGCAATGCTATCATAACTTAAGCTATCATCGTTATTATATGTATCCCATTCTTCTTTACTCCATATTTCAATTCTTGTTGATACACCAATTATTACTACTTCTTTTTCTACTTTTGAGTGGTCCCTTAAATTTGGTGGAATAAGAACCCTACCCTGCTTGTCTAATTCACATTCACTGGCTCCTGAAAAGAAGAATCTTACAAAAGCCCTTGCATCACGATTAGTAAGTGGTAGTGTTTTTAATTTTTCTTCTAAAATAGACCATTCAGTTTTTGGATATACGAATAAACAATTATCCAAACCCTTGGTCATAACAAATTCTTCCCCCAATTCAGATCTAAACTTTGAAGGAATTATTATTCTTCCTTTACTATCTAAGGTATGTTGATACTCACCAATAAACATAAGGATCACTCACTTAGTTATACTTACTACCACTTTACTCCACTTTCTACCACTATATCTATTATTCTACACTAAAATCTTAAATCCTTCCACCCTTTTTTAAAAAATAAATTTTAGGACTTTAGTCATATATTGACAAAAAGTGGTAATTTCCTAGAATTTTAGACAAAAAAATTGCTGGTAAATTTTACTTACCAGCAATTCTAAGCTTTCTTATTATTTTTTTCTGTTCCTATAAAAAATAATTAAAGGTATGGAAAAACCTATTAAACTTACAATTTGGGCTACCCTAAATTGTCCCCACATTAGGCTATCTGTTCTTAAGCCTTCAATAAAGAACCTTATGAAGGAATATAGGGAAAGGTATAGTAAAAACACTTCTCCCTCGTTTTTCTTCTTATTTTTCCTATACCAGAATAGAAATATAAAGACTAAGAAATTCCATATGGATTCATAAAGGAAAGTAGGATGTACCCTAACCCCATTTACCATAATTCCCCAAGGTAGGTCTGTAGGTCCACCATAGGCTTCCTGATTAATGTAATTTCCCCATCTGCCTATGGCCTGGCCTAGAATCAGACTAGGGGCACATATATCTGCAAGGGTCCAAAAATTCACTTTCTTAATTTTTGTAAATATTATAGCAACAATTATGGCCATAATAATAGCCCCATGGATTGCTAAACCACCATGTCGAATATTTAAAGCCTCTATAGGATTATCCCTATACATATCCCAACTAAAGATAACATAGTATAGCCTTGCACCTACTAAAGCTAAAGGAACTTCCCAAATCAATAGGTCTAATATCAATTCCTCATTAAAACCAATCCTTTTTGCCTCTCTAAGGGCTAATATTGTACCTAAAAGTACTCCTGAAGCAATCAATATACCATACCATCTAATTTCTAAACCAAATAAAGTAAAAGCAACTGGGTCCATGGTAAAACCGCCTTTCAGTATATTTCACTGGATAAGTATAACATATTTTTCTTGATTTTTCCATTTATTCTAATGGGTTTATTATAGAAAGGACTACATTTTCCTCAGTGAAATGCCTATTATATCTTTCTAGAATATCCTTATACTCTATAGACTCCAATAGGGTTAAATAATCTATTAATAGGAAATCACTAAAGTACAGGTCTATGAAGTTGTTCCCTATAAACTCAATGGAATTTAACCCCATCAAAAATTCACCTATGGCCTTATTCTTAATTCGATTGAAATCATCTTCCCAAAGTAAGGTTTCAGCAGGCTCATTGATTAACCGTAATATTCTTTCGTAAACCTTCTTTGGCTCCTTTGATTCTCCTACTACTAATGAATGTCCATAAGATTCTTTACCTGTATAGAAACCACCAAAGCTACTATTGATTAACCCCTCTTCATACAGGTCATTATAAAAAGCTGAACTGGAACTAAAAAGGATCTCAAGTATTATATTGGTAACCAAGTCCTTTTTAATTAACTTCTCTCCTCTTAATCCATTTTCCCAATCTTTAAAACCCATATAAAAGATAGGTGCAGAGGTCATCATGTTTTCCTCTATAAGTTTTGTATTAATTTTTTTGTCTTCAACAGGAAAAATCCTCTTTATTTCTTCCACCTTGTCATAATTATTTTTTTGTGATTTTTCCACGACTCTTAAGATTTCCTCAAAGGAAAGGTCTCCTATTACAAATAGGGCCATATTTGTTGGGTTATAAAATGTGTTGTAACATTTATATAATAGTTCCTTGTTTATCTTTTGTATGCTATCTACGGTCCCTGCTATATCTATTTTTACAGGATGTTCATTATACATGGCTTTTAAACAGTTAAAATAGACTCTCCAGCCGGGATTATCCATATACATATTTATTTCTTGGGCAATAATTCCCTTTTCCTTATCTATATTTTCATCTGTAATATAAGGATTTTGAACAAATTCAATTAGTAAGCTTAAGCTTTCATAAAAATTTTTTGTAGAAGAAAACAAATAGGCTGTCTGATTAAAATTTGTGTAGGCATTTACATTTGCCCCTAATTTAGAAAATTTATCAAATAAGTTATTATCTGGACTTTCAAAGAGTTTATGTTCTAGAAAATGTGCAATTCCTTCAGGTACCTCTAGGGGGGCCTTTTCTCCAATGGGTACAAAGACATTATCTATGCTACCATAATCTGTAGCAAATATTGCATATTGCTTAGTATAGCCTTCCTTTGGTATGAAGAAAACCTTTAACCCTGATTCCATTTTTTTATAATAAAGTTTTTCCTTAAGTTGTTCACTTTCGTAAATCTTTATATCCAAAACTGTTGCCTCCATTCTTTATATAGTTTATTTATTCAAAACCTTTGTATTTCTCATAAAATAAATAGTATCTAGTGTCAAGGTAGACATAGCTTCTATAATATCCTGCTTACTTACCCTATCTATATCTTCTAAAACTTCTTCTAAAGAACGATTATCATTAGACAAGATTTGACTAAAGAAATACTCTGAAATAAGGAAAATACTGTCTTTAATAGATTCAGTAGATGATTTTATGGATTTCTTTGAAATATCAATATCATCCATAGTAAAATTACCTTTTTGCATCTCTTCAATTTGGTCTTTTACTATGTCTATGGTTTTTTCAAAGTTTTCAAATTCTATTCCTCCATCTACTAACATAATGGACTTGTATTTAAAGATTGTCGAAGAAACATAATAGGCTAAGCTTTCCTTTTCCCTTACATTTTTGAACAATTTTGAATTTGGTCCCCCACCTAAAATGTCGCTTCCAACTAACAAGCCATTATATAGCTTATCTTCATATGGTATTCCAGTTCTATAACCAAGGACTAATTTACCCTGATTTACATCTAAATCATCATATACCATGTTCTTAGTTTTAGCACCACTAATTATTTGTTCTCTAGGTATAGTTATTATATCTTCCCTTTCAATAACAGCCATCTCTTTCATATAATCTACCATTTTATCATCATAATCGCCTACATAGAATATCTCAATTGGACTGGTCTTTATTATATCCTTGTAATGGCTATATAATATGTTTTTATCGATACTAGCTAGGTCTTCTATATTACCTAAGGGATAAATACTAAACCTTTCATTTTTGCACATTTCTTCTATACATCTATCTAAGGCATAGGACCTCTTATCGTTTATTCTACTTTCTATTCTTCTCTTTAAGTTCTCCTTTTCCTGGTCTACATAAGATTTCTTAAAATATCCATCTTCTAATAGGGGGTTAAAAATAATGGATTTAAGCAAACTAAATACATCATAGATATATTCCTTATTGCCTATATATTCTCCATTTACGGTTTCTACAGTAAAGCGTAGTACATGTCTCTCCCCTCTTTTATTTATAGCTACACTTAGGTCAGCTCCGTAGTTTTCTTCCAATTTCCTTTGTATTTCTAAATTTGTTTTATATTCATCAGTACCTCTTTTTAAAACTAAAGGGAGTAAAGCATTTTTTGTAACTTCCTCCTTTGTCAAGGGTCTTAAAAAGTAAAAGCTTAGTAAATTTGATTTAAATTTATCTGTTTTAACTAGATTTAAGTGTATTCCATTCCCAATGTTGATTCTTTCAGACTTCAAATTCAAAACTATTCCTCCCTCTTACTATATTATTTTTACTATACCCAAATTCAAATATGTTACTTATAATATTATTATGATAAAAGCAAATAAATTCAAAAAACCCATTCAAAGGAATGGGTTTGTAACTTTTATTTGCTTTTTTCGATTAACTTACTTATTTCGTTTACATATTTATCATAGGAAGTACCATTCATCAAATCCGTTATAATTTCTACTATTTGGAAAAATGTTTTTTCATCATTTGATATAATTACTTCCCTTATTTCATTATCACTTTCTAAAACAGTGTCCTTGATTAAACTCTTTGTATCATCATTAAATTCACTGTCATAGGCCATTATAACAGAAACAAGTGCCGTATCATTTAGTATTATTGTAGCAGCATCATCTATACCAAATAGTTCTACTACATGGTCAGATAATGTTTCTGACCTGTCTATTATGACCCTATCTTCCATAGAAACTTCTATTGTAGTATTGTCAGGCTCCTCTACCATAGGAGTTTCATTTGGCTTAGATGTACAGCCTATCTGGAATAGCAGTATTATAATTATGGTGAATAATATATATTTTTTCAATATATCCCTCCTCTTACTGTAGTTTTACAATATTTCAAAAATTTATAACAAGAAGAGGGAAATTTTTTACAATTCTTTAGCTATTTTAACTCCAGAGCTAGTACCTAGTCTAGTGGCTCCTGCTTCAATCATCTTCCTTGCAGTTTCTAGATCCCTGATGCCACCTGAAGCCTTAATTCCCATTTTGTCACCAACTATGGATTTCATTAGTTTAACATCTTCTATTGTGGCTCCACCAGTGGAAAAACCAGTAGATGTTTTAACGAAATCAGCACCTGCTTCTAAGGATAATTCACAAGCCTTTTTCTTTTCTTCCTCTGTTAGTAGGCAGGTTTCAATAATTACCTTAACTATTGCCTTGCCTTTAGCAGCCTCCACTACAGCTTCTATATCCTCTTTTACAAGGTCATAGTCTTTGTTCTTCAAAGCTCCAATATTTATTACCATATCTATTTCATCTGCACCATTTTTTATTGCATCTATGGTTTCATAAGCTTTGACTTCCTTAGTATTGGCTCCTAAAGGAAATCCAATAACTGTAGCCACCTTAACATTGGAATCTTGCAATAGCTCCTTAGCTAGTTTAACAAAATATGGATTGACACATACTGCAGCGAAGTCATACTCCAAGGCTTCTTTACAAAGATTCTCTATCATAGAGTTGCTAGTATCTGGTTTCAATACGGTATGGTCTATAATTCCTAAAATTTCTCTCATATATACCCCCTGAATTACTTAATTAACTCTACTAGATCACCGTTTTTTACTCCTGCTGCATTACCTTCTTCAATATCTACATGCATTTCAAGGTGAAAACTATCTGAAACCCTAACTAATACATTGTTAAATACTAGTCCTCTTTCTCCATCCACCTTTATGCTTACTATATCCTTATCTTTTACGCCAAACTCTTCAGCATCTTTAGTATGCATATGGATATGTCTAGCAGCAACTATTAAGCCTTCTTTTAACTCAACTTCTCCCTTTGGTCCTACTAATTTAGCACCAGGAGTACCTTCTATATCACCTGAATTTCTGATTATAGGCTTAACTCCTAAGGTAAAAGCATCTGCAACTGATAGCTCAAATTGTGTACCAGGTCTAACGGGTCCTAGTATCCTAACACCTTTAATAGTGTTTTTTGGCCCTACAACATCTACCTTTTCCTCACAAGCATATTGGCCTGGTTGGGATAGGTCCTTTAACTTTGTTAGTTCATATCCTTCACCAAATAATATATCCAAATCCTTTTGACTTAAATGGATATGTCTATTTGATAATGCTATTGGTAATTGTTTTTTCATTACTATAACCCCCAATTTTTATATTATCAATATAATTATAAAGCTTTGTCCAATAAAAATCAAAAAATTATTCCCTGTTTGTCTAAATTATGTCATAAAAATTAGGATAAGATATATTTACCCAGTGACTATCTAAAATTTCACTTTCACCCTCTATTGCCATTGCTGCAATGGACAATGCCATGGCAATCCTATGATCCTTATGGGTATTTACTCTTGCCGGAGTAAGCTTATTTTCTCCTTTTATTATTAACCCATCAGGTAAGGGAACTATATCTACTGACATTTTCCTTAACTCTTTAGCAATAGATTCTATCCTATTGCTTTCCTTAAATTTTAATTCTTCTGCCCCTCTAATTGTAGTAGTACCTTCAGCAAAGGCCGCTGCCACAGCCAGTATAGGTATCTCATCTATTAATCTACCTGTGAGACTTTCATCAACCCTTATTCCTTTCAAAGGAGCATAGGAAACATAAATATCCCCCATAGGTTCATTATTTACCATTCGGACATTTTTGATTTCAATATTAGCACCCATTTCCTTTAATACGTCTATGATTCCGGTTCTAGTTTGATTTACACCTACATCTTTTAAAACTATTCTAGAATCCTTGATTATGCTAGCTGCAACTATGAAGTAAGCAGCAGAGGAAACATCACCAGGGACATATACTCGTCTTCCGTGAAACTCCTTTTCCCTAAAAAAGTCTAACATCCTTTCTGTATGGTCCCTAGTTGTTTTTTTCTCAATAATTACTGATTCTCCTTTGGAATAGATAGATGCTAGTAAAATTGCTGACTTTACCTGGGCGCTAGCTACAGGTAATTCATATATTATTCCATTTAGCTGTTCACTTGGTCCTATTTCAAGTGGTGGATACTTATTTTGAACTCCTTTAATATTTCCACCCATCTTCGCCAAGGGTACTATTATCCTATCCATAGGTCTATTGCTTAAGGAGTCATCCCCTATAAGTAGGGATTTGAATTTTTGACCTACTAATAATCCAGATAATAATCTCATTGTGGTACCTGAGTTTCCGCAATCTAAAGGTTTCTTTGGTTCCCTTAAGCCACCTAAGCCCTTTCCCATTATCTTAACCCTATTATTCTTCTCATCTATATCAAATTCAATGCCCATTTCCATAAAACATTGAATAGTATTTAAAGTGTCCTCAGATAATAGGATATTATTAACTATGGTTTCTCCTTTACTTATGGAGCCAAAGATAATTGCCCTATGGGAAATGGATTTATCTCCTGGTACACTTATTTCACCTGTCACTTTTTTTATACCTTTAATTTTCATTTTTATATTTCACTCCTTGTTAAAGTGAAAGATGGCTTCTTTTATAAGTGTTTCCTCCACATCAAAGAATATTTCGACTTCTCCCCTATCAGTAGGTAGGATAAAGGCGATTTTACCATCCCTATTTTTCTTGTCATTTTTCATTATTTGTAAAAGTGTGTTCACTTCTCCTTCACTAAAGTCATAGGCCTCTACCAAATCTATTAGGGTTTCTCTTATTTCATCATAATATTTATAATCAATAAGTCCCTTTCTATAGGCAATATAAGTCTCAATAAGCATACCTAGGATTACTGCTTCTCCATGATAATACTTTTCATAATTAAAAAAGGATTCAATACTGTGGCCAATAGTATGTCCAAAATTAAGTTTTTGCCTTAAATCCATATCTAACTTGTCCTCTTCAACTATTAAAGATTTTATTTCCACTGACCTTTTTATTATAAATGTTAGGATGTCTTTATCTTTTTTTAAAATCTTTTCTATGTTTTCTTTTAAGTAATTAAAAAAATCATAGTCTTCTATAATCCCATATTTAATGACTTCTCCCAGGCCAGACCTAATATCCCTTTCCTGTAAGGTCTTTATAAATCTAATATCTATTAAGGTCTCTAAGGGAAAATGAAAGGCACCTACTACATTTTTTAAGCCACCATGGTCTATGCCAGTTTTACCACCAATACCACTATCTACTTGAGCCAATAGGCTTGTGGGAACCTGTACATAGTTTATCCCCCTTTTATAAGTAGAAGCAGCAAAACCAGCCATATCTCCAACCATTCCCCCGCCTAAGGATAAGATAAGTCCATCCCTATCTATATCCTTGGCGATTAATTGGTCATAGATTTTACCTATTTCACCTAAGTTCTTGTTTTTTTCTCCTGGCTTAATTAAATAAATATTGTCCTTCCCCTTTAGTAACTCTTCTATATTTCCCTTATACAAGCTATAGATATTTTCATCACTTATTAAAAGATAATTACCTTCTCCAGTATAAAGCTTTAACTCATCCCATATATTATCAACTATCCTATATCTCATTTCTTACCTCTTTTCTAAATAACTTAAATAATTGTTATAGTTGACTATAGTCTCCTCCATAAAGTCTCCACCAAATTTTCTAACTATCTCATCTGCAATTATATAGGCAACCATATTTTCGGCAACTATGCTAGCAGAAGGTACTGCACAGACATCAGATCTTTCAAATTGGGCATTTGCTTTTTCCTTAGTAACCATATCTACAGTTTCTAGAGGTCTTCTAAGAGTAGGTATAGGCTTCATAGTAGCTCTTAAAACTATATCCTCCCCATTAGATATTCCTGCTTCTATACCACCTGCATTATTAGTTTTTCGCTTGTACTTAGTTGAGTATATAATCTCATCATGAAATTCAGACCCCTTTTTCTGGGCTGTAATGGTGCCTAGGCCTACTTCCACAGCCTTTATTCCCTGTATACTCATTATAGCAGCTGTAAGTCTTGAATCTAATTTCCTTTCCCAGTTTATATGGCTCCCTAGACCGACAGGTATATTTACTCCAATAAGCTCAATAGTCCCTCCTAAGCTATTACCTTCCTCTTTAGCCTCCTCAATTACCTTTATCATTTTCTTCTCTGATTCCTTATGTACTACCCGGATGCATGATTTGTCTACTTGTCTTAAGTCCTCTATCCTCAGCCCATTATAATAATTGACTTCTCCTTCCACTCCACCGATATTTATTACATGGCTTAATATACTAATATTGAATTCCTTCAGGAAGAGTTTACAAATACTCCCCAGGGCTA
The DNA here is from genome assembly GCA_012519355.1 of Tissierellia bacterium. Classification (GTDB taxonomy): domain Bacteria; phylum Bacillota; class Clostridia; order Tissierellales; family Tissierellaceae; genus JAAYFT01. The sequence continues at coordinate 10,003 of JAAYQJ010000220.1, forward strand.
CCCTCATAGCTGTTTCCCTAGCAGAAGCCCTTTCTAAAATATTTCGCCCACCTGCCTGATTGTATTTTAATGCACCAACTAAATCACCATGGCCAGGTCTAGGTTTTGTGACTTCTACTAATTCAATATTTCTACCTCTATTTTCTATTGATATAGTAATGGGGCTGCCTGTTGTTAGATTATTGTTTACTCCAGATAGGATTCTTACTTCATCATTTTCTATTTTCATTCTGTCAGATCGGCCAAATCCACCTTGCCTTCTTCTTAATTCCATATTTATATAGTCTATATCTATGTATAGATTAGCTGGTATTCCTTCTATAATACCTGTAAGACTATATCCGTGAGATTCTCCTCCAGTTAAAAATCTAATCATATTTACCTCCTAAAAAAGGACTTCTACCTTTGTATGTAGAAGTCCTTAATCTGTTGAATATTCCTACCTATTGCATATAACTCTTCTTTGATTTCTGGTCTCTTGTATATTGATAGCTCATCTGTGTTTGACACAAAGTAGTTTCCTTTATAAGTTGCGTTTATGGCTTTAAAGAAGAAATCTATTACTGGTATTGAACCATTAAACTGTTCAAAGGTATAGGGTGCTCCCCCTACTGCTAAAAATATGCCAAGTCTATCCTCTGTATTTCTATATTTTTTCCCTAAACTATATTTTAAAGACCAATATCTTTGACACCTATCTACCATGTTTTTAGTCAATCCATTTACAGAATTAAAATAGATTGGGGCAGCCAAAATTATTATGTCACTAGTGTCAAATCCTTCATAAAGATAGGTCATATCGTCCTTCTCTACACAGGCTTCTACATGGCCACAATAGTCGCACCCAGTGCAATAATTAATTTTTTTATCCACAAGATTTATTTTTTCAATATTATATTCTTCATTATTTAGTCCATCCAATAGGTATTCTAATAATAGATCCGTATTCTTTCCTTTTCTTGGACTACCCATTAATGCTAAAACTTTCTTCATAAGTCCCCCTACAATGCAACTCTAGTTCGTAAATGTTTAACTAATAAAGTTATTAAATAACTTACCAAGGGTATTTTTACTACATCTGATAGTAATCTACCAGGTAATAGTGCTAAAAATCCTTTTCCCATCATTAAGGATAACCAGTAGGTATTCATTATTAATGATATGGGAATTGTACAAGCAACTATTATGAAGAAAATCCTCTTAAAGGTAAAGGGATTACCTTTATCAGCTTTCCTTTTTAAATAGAGTCCATAGATGCCAGGTAAAATTCCCCATAACATTGAGCTTAATGTAAAACCTGGGAAAAATGGTCCCTGTGGGAAAGCCCAAGCTCCAATCAAATCAGCTATCAATCCAGTTATACCGCCTACTACTGGTCCAAATAATAGTCCACTCATTATGATTGGTAATTCTCCAAAGCCTAAACGTAGAGCGGGAAGTCCTCCTGCTAAGGGTACCATTACTGAAATAAATCGAGTTAAGACTATGGATATAGCTGTTAAAAAACCAGCTTGAGTTAGAGTCCTTGTACTTATTCTACCTTTATTCATTTTGTTACCTCCTTTCTTTTATTAGTGACAGCTACTGTCACACTAAAGATAAGGAGTTTCTTTAATGGGACAGCGGACGCGGTAAAGAATCGCAGATGTGAATCCTTCGTTTAAGGGCAACTTCCCATCCCTTAACACTTGACGCTCTTCACCTACTCTGTCGTGCTAACATTATAATTATATATCAATATCCCTATTTAGTAAATCATTGTTATGTTTTTTTCTAATATATTCTGTTATATTATAGGATCCCATAATTGTAGCTAGAATAAATGAGACTATGGCCATTATCTTATAATAAGTTGGATATGCAGAGAAATAGGATATGATGTAAAAAACAATGAATAATAAATATAGTTTAAAAATCTTATCTTTATTTAGTAGGTTTATACTTTTCTTTAGTTCTAATTTTTTTTCATAATATCTTGATATTATATATTCCTCTATATCTTCATCGGGAAGTAATACCTTTTCTTCCTCCAGCTTTCTCTTATATTCCCTTTTTATCTCTTCAATCTTCTTCTCCCTCAGTTTCATTCTAAGCTTTCTTAGATATACAATAGAGACTATCCCTATTGTAGAAGCTAAGACTAGGGATATTATAAAGTTACCAATGAATCTATTTAAGACTACTATTAAAAAGATTAAAGCACACAGAGTTAATGCAATTTTATCTAAAATATCTGCCCTGGTAGTTTTTCCATTTTTCATCTGCTTAGTATAGAAATTATCCAATACCCTTTGCCTTTCTTTTTCACTATTTACATTATTTAAATAGTTTAAAAGCTTTTTCACCATTAGCTCTCCCCTTCTTTGATAAAAAATATCCTATTCCTTGTATTATTGCCACTATGGTGAAAAATGATACTCCAATACTAGTTGCCATGGAAGAAAAAAATTCTTCAGGAAGCATTTGTATCAATAAATCAGTCTCAGGATTTAATAACCAAAGGTCATTGGTGAAAAATATATAATGAAAATATGTAAAATATTTATTAAAATCTGAATATATTAATAGTCCAAGTAAAATTAATATTGCCCAGTTAAAAAATAAGCCTCTATATATATATTTCCCTAAAATATTCAATTGGCCCTTTTTTATAAAATAGACAATAATCCCTATAGATAATATAATCGAAAGATATTTCAGTATATATCCTATCCTAAATAAAACTTGAACATCTCTCATATGTAGTACTTCTCTTTCATTAAAATTAGGTTCTAGAATTTCGTCTCCTGCCCTAGCTTTTAAATAAAGAATTAAATCATCAGTTATCCCCATTAATTCTTCAATGGATTTTCCAGTGATTTCAACTTGATTATAAGATTTGTAATTTCTTAAATAATGTTCTTTATTAAAAGAATTTATTTCAACAGATATCAATAAGGACCCTAAGGATAGAGAAAGAACTAATAGGATTAAAAGAATTCTTTTCAAATATATCCCCCCAAAAATTGTGTTAAATATATAATACCACATTGCTTATGGATTTAAAAAGGATTGAGATTAAAATCCCAATCCCAACTATCCCATTGCCTTTTCCAGCTTATCTAGGTGCTTAATAGGAAAAACTCTCAATAGTTCCTTGTACTGGTCTATTGATAAACCTTGGACTGTAGTATATATTTCAATCTTTGTATCTAAATCAGCAGCAATAAATCTTTCCTTTATCTCTTGAAAATTAGTATTAGCCTCCATCTTTTACCTCCTCTTTTAGTCTAAATTACTTATCAAATAATATTATCCCTCAATACTTAGTTTTTATTTTATTCAATTGTCTATTGTAATATTTGGTTTTACGATATTTATCTACTTGGTTTTTATTGGAAAATTAACTCTTTTTTATAATAAAAGTTTTTCAGCTTTTTTCGTAGCAAAATTTTGTGTACATGCATAAGATGTATTAGACAAACAAAAGTAGACCAGCTATTAAATGTCAATAGATAATTTAATTTATTTTGCCTTTGGAATTATAGAATTTCTGTCAGAACCTGTAAAGGGGAAAAACATCCTTGACAGAACCTGCCATAAATTCTTATGTGAAAA
>JAAYQJ010000221.1 GCA_012519355.1 Tissierellia bacterium
CTAAAGACAAATAGGCACCAAATATTGCTGAAATAAAACCATGATTAGCATATTCACTTTTATTTTTGTTTATTAAATATTTTTGAAAATATGTTGTGTATTTTCCAAAATCATGACTAAGGCTAGCAATTTCATATGGGGGTCTCATTTCTATTGGCAACCTCTTCATACCAATATCTCTTACTTCTATTAAGTGTTCTATTAATAATTTGTTAGGATGAGAATAATATTGCATCTCTTCACTCCTTACATAAATACAATATTTTCACCATCTGACAACCCATATACTTTATCAGTAACTTTAGCAGCAATATTATTTCCTTCGTCATCATATATATAACTGATTATTTCTTTCGCCATCCTATTTGCATCAAAATCAACTACCATTCTTTCTTTTATTATTTTCCCTTTATATGAATCTATGCTTAACTCTATTAAAGACTCAGTTCTTATTGGAGTAGATATCCTAATATAATCTTGACTATATACCTCTTTGGCTTCTACAGTATCTATATAATTTATATTAGATAGGAAATTTACTCCTCCTAAAGATGGTGGATAGAAGAACCTTCGAGTTATTAACCTATCTTCAATTTCATTTAAGATTTCCTTTTTTTCATGGAATAAATATACCCTAAACACTATTCCATTTTCTCCTGTTAATATTTCAAAAGGTACCTGAGTATGTTTTTTAGGTATCATTATATCTTTAATGTTTTCAGCTCTTATATAATTTAGAGTCTGAATTAATTTATTTGTAGGAGTCATTTTCCTTGATGTAATGTGTAGTTTTTCCGAATCTAATACTTGATAGTATTCATCCCTTTCATATCCAAGGATTGCTGCAATTATTCCAACCAGAGTAGTTCGAGGTGGTATACCGTATGTTAAGGAAGAGGAATTAGAGTAAAATTTCCTAAAATGTGCAAACCTCCCTTTTATATCAAATACTATTACCTTCAATTTCCTCACCTACTTTATTAATTCTAGATTAAAACTTGATAGCTCCTCTTCCAAACTTACCTTGTTACCATCTAATGTTAAGTCTAAATTTTTATCAATGAAATAAGCAATTTTGTTTATCTTATCCTTATTGGACTTTAACAAATCTAACAGCCTTCTTATTTCAATACTGCATTCACTTATATCTCTTATACTAGGATTTTTCTCAACTAGTTCGATATAATCTCTAAAATCTCCAAGTACTGTCTCATCATTTTTGTATTCTACTCTTAAATATAATCTTGGATATTGACCTATTTTACTCCTAGTTGCAAGGCTTGGTATAGCGTTTTTCATTGCCTTATCTAAGAAAACAATATCTTCTTCCTTAAGCCTAGTTTTTGTTGCTCTTTTCCCACTAATTATTCCAGAAAAAGCTATTAGTGAGTATTTTACCCTATAATCCTTACCTATTGTTCCTTGAGTAGCCCTTTCACTTGATGAAAAATGAGATGTAATACTTGCTTCAAGTAACTCCACTTTGTTCAATGAGTATCCCCAATTAAACTGTACAGGTCCAATATAAGTTCTAGGTCCATCCTTTACTGTCATAGTTGCACCAAACATTCTTACATCTGGCCAGTTATTAAGTATCCAATCTTCACTTGAATCTTTTAATTTTTTTATTCTTTGATCTGCAGTAACTGGTACATCATCAACTCTCGTAACAAATATATCCATGCCCTCTTGTAACATATAATCTCTTAAATATCTTTTTAGTCTTAAATCTGAAACTAGATTAATTTCCCTCTCGTAATCCATTCTAGGTCTATTCTCTTCATCTGGATCCCCATTAGGATTAGTGAATTTAGCATCATAAAGAAATAATATCTCGCTATTCAACATTTTTCTTAGCCCCCTTTAATATTGCTTTTGTAGTAACATAGGAATAACCCGAAAGAATATAAAACAGGTTTTCATCCTTATTCATTGACCAAGTATCAATATTTTTGTCTAATATTTTTTTCATCTCACCAAACGTAACCTCGTTATAATGTCTAATCTTTTCTTGGTTTAATTTTGTGAACACATCCTTTGTTAATCTTATTAGCTTGCTCTTATCAATACCGTTCCAGTTTATCTTGTTAAGTATTGGTTTATTCTTACTATCACTATTTGGATCATATTGGACATTTCCTATTTCCCCAATCACAGTACCTAGCAA
>JAAYQJ010000222.1 GCA_012519355.1 Tissierellia bacterium
AAGTGGGATTGAATATTATATTTCAAAACCTATAGATGTAATTGAGGTACAAACTGTTGTAAGAAAAGTACAGGAAAAGATTGAAATAAATAAGAAATTAAATCAAATTCAAAGCCTACTTACAAATGAAACCAGTGAATCCAATATAGAAAAAACCACAGAGGATAGTATTGCAGGCATAAAAAGAGTAATGCAAAAAATTGGTATCCTGGGAGAGGTAGGCACTCAAGATATAATAAATATTGCAAAATACCTAATTGATAACAAAAAGACTATGGCTGATTTTACTATAAAAGAAATCTGTTCTAAATTCACTGATAATCCTAAAACCATGGAACAAAGAATTAGACGAACGGCAACTATTGGTATGATAAATCTAGCAAATTTAGGAATAGAGGACTATATGAATGAAATATTTACAGAGTATTCCAATGGACTATATAATTTTGAACAGTTAAAGATTGAAATGGACTATATTAGAGGAAGGGGAAAGAAAAGGGGCAGTGTAAATATTAAAAAATTCATCTATGGTATAGTATATTATGGCAAACAATAATAAGGTAGATGGTTAGTCATCTACCTTATATCATAAATATAGAATTTAGATCTATAGCTATAGGCTTTCCTATTTTAATGCCCTCTCCACTTACAATTGAATCATAGGCAAGGACCTTTATATTATTTTCACTGGCTAGCTTTACTGCCTTAGAAAAATTTTCATCCATTTTCCAATTCAACCTAAATTCCTTAGGACCTTGCATTTGAATAAGGAAAAAGATTACACCGATATAACCCTCTTTAGCAGCTTCAATCATCTCTAAAACGTGCTTTCTTCCCCTTTCAGTAGGGGCATCTGGAAATGCTGCAATATGATTATTTTCTAAAGTAACACCTTTAACTTCAATAAAGCCTTTTTCTTTGGAAGTTTCAAAATATATGTCATATCTGGAATTTCCAAAGCTAACCTCTCTCTTTACAAGCTTTATATCTTCAAAACCTTCAATTTCACCATTTTTAAGTCCATTAAAAACAACAGCATTAGGTACTTGAGAATCTATGTTTACAAGCATGTCATCTTTCCAAACAGATACAAGTGAGTACTTAGTTTTTCTATTTGGATTATCAGAACAGTCTTCTAACAATACTTTAGCTCCTTCAAGGAGAAGTTCTTTACACCTACCTGTATTTTTTACATGGACTATTTCCTCTTTGCCATTGATTACAACATGGGCTATAAACCTATTAGGTCTTTTTAAAAAGATTCCTTCTAAAATTTTTTTATATTTCATTGTATCTCCTCTTGATTTATAATTTTGTATTTATTCATTTTATCATAGGTATTTCTTATTGTAAATTTTCGGATTTCTATAAGTCTACAAACTTAGTCAATTTCTAAGGGACTATTTAATATAATAATTATAACCATTATATAAGGGGTGATAAAATGAAACATATGTATATTGTCGATTACGGGACTGGCTCATCTATTAAGGATAAGGTAGATATATGGATAGGGGAAAATGAAGAAAATATACTTGAGATAATAGATATAGAATATACTCAGGAAGGAGATATATATTTTGCCATAGTTACCTATTTGGAAAGGGATAAAAATGCTTATAGAAGGGATTAGGAAAATCAGGTAGAATATATAATAAGAATTAATAATATGTAAAGGACTAAATGAGGTGATAAAGTGGGTATTTTTGGCCCAAGTCAAAGAGAAACATGGCAAGAGTTGGCAGAGGAAATTGATGGAGAATATATAGAAGAAGGGTTTTGGAAAAGTAAAAAGGTAGTTGCCAAATTTGAAAACTGGACATTTACTCTAGATACCTTTGTCCGGTCAAGTGGAAAAACAAGTACAACATATACAAGGATGAGGGTTCCTTACAAAACAAAAGATGAGTTTAAATTCAAGATTTATAGAAAAGGATTGTTTAGCAATATTGGTAAAGCTTTGGGGATGCAGGATATTGAAATTGGATATCCAGACTTTGATGATAAATTCATTATCAAAGGAAGTAATGAGGCTAAAATTGTTGATTTGTTTTCAAATGACAAGATTAGAGAATTGATAAATAATCAGGATAGGATTTTGTTAGAAATTAGAGACAATAAAGGCTTTTTTAGTCCTCCTGCAGAAGAGGGAGAATATGAACTATATTTTGAGTCAATAGGTGTAATAAAGGATATAGAAAGGCTTAAAAATCTTTTTATGCTCATGGTTTTAGTCTTGAACAGACTGACCATAATTGGGTCAGCAAAAGATGAATAAATGAAGGAGTGAGAAATCATATGACAAACAAAAAAATTAGAGATTATGGTATTAATATAGGAAGCTTCTTAACAGGGAAAAATAATTCTATTACAGATGTAAAGGGTGTGAAGGTAGGTCACAAGACAATAGATAATGGAAAGATAAAAACTGGAGTAACAGCCATACTACCCCATGAAGGAAATATTTTTAAAGAAAAGTTAGTAGCAGCATGCCAAGTAATAAATGGATTTGGAAAATCAACTGGACTTATTCAAATTGAAGAACTAGGGACTATAGAAACCCCTATTATACTTACCAATACCTTAAGTGTAGGTACAGCCTATGAAGCCTTAGTAAGATATATGCTAGACCACAATGATGATATAGGAGATACAACAGGTACAGTCAACCCTATTATCTGTGAGTGTAACGATGGGGAAATAAACGATATCCGTGGTCTACATATTAAACAAGAGGACGTTTTTGAAGCCATAAGAAACTGTGATATAGAGTTTGATGAGGGAAATATTGGTGCTGGTACTGGGATGTTATGCTATGACTTAAAGGGTGGTATTGGGTCAGCTTCTAGAGTAATTGAATTAGACAATAAGGAATATACAATAGGAGTATTGGTACTTAGCAATTTCGGTTCTTTAGAAGATTTTGTTTTAAATGGAGACCATATTGGTCCTAGATTGAAAGAAAAGATTAAGGAAATTGAAGAAAGAGAAGAAAAAGGATCTATAATTATAATCTTGGCTACAGATATACCTCTCTCATCTAGACAGCTTAAGAGAATAATTAAGAGGGTTTATCCTGGACTTTCTAGGACAGGGAGCTATACAGGAAATGGAAGTGGGGAAATAGTAATAGGTTTTTCTACAGCCAATATAATAAAGCATTATGAAGAAAATGACATAATCGACATCAAAATAATAAAAGAGGATAGGATTAATAGGATATTTAAGGCAACGGTAGAGGCAACAGAAGAGGCAGTCCTAAACTCTATGATATGTTCAAACAGCACTACCAATAGAAAAGGAAAGAAGGTGTATTCTCTTAAGGATTTGATATAAGCTAATAATTTACATCTTGAATGATATGAAAGAGGGGAGCAACATGTTTAAATATATAATCGATGAAGACATAGAATTGAGATTACTTGATATCCACCATGCAGAAGAGGTATTTAACTCCATTGATTCCTGTAGAGACCACCTAAGAAGGTACTTGCCATGGGTTAATAGTAATAAGTCTGTAGCTGATACAAGAGACTTTATTGAAGGAAGCAAAGAGAAATATGCTGCTAACAAGGGCTTTGATGCAGGTATATGGTATAAGGATGAATTTGCTGGTATTATTGGCTTCCATAGCATAAACAGAAGCATTAAGGAGATAAGTATAGGCTACTGGCTAAATGAAAGATTTGTAGGCAAAGGAATAATGACAAAGGCTTGCAAGGTTTTTATAGACTATGCATTTAATATTTACAAATTGAATAGGGTAGAAATAAGGTGTGCAGAAGATAATTTAAAAAGTAGAGCCATACCAGAGAGACTTGGCTTTACCCAAGAAGGTATAATAAGAGATGGGGAATTGCTAGATGGTAAATTTGCAAACTGTGTAGTCTATGGATTGCTGAAAAGAGAGTGGAATAATATTTAAGGAGGATAAAATGTTTTTTGTATTTGGTATTTCATCCAAGGAGAAAAAACTTGATTTTACACAAACTATAATTTGCCCTAATTGTGACGCCTATGGTAGGTTGGAAGCCTTTATGACCTATACATTTTTTAGCCTATTTTTTATTCCTATTTTTAAATGGAATAAAAAATACTATGTAAGAAGTACTTGTTGTGGTAGTTTGTATGCCATAGATAAAGATTTAGGTAACGATATTGAAAGGGGAAGTAAAAGCAAAATTGAGGAATCTGATTTACATCCTATAGATACAGGCTATAGACAAAGATTTTGCACTAATTGTAATTTCCCAATAGAACCAGAATTTCAATATTGTCCTAGATGTGGAAATAAACAATAATTCTTTTGAGGAGTGATATTATGTGGAATAAGTTGGACAAGCCATGGCAAGAGGCCATTACCATGGCATGGGAGGCCTATAAAAATGGGACAATACCAATTGGAGCTGTTCTTGTAGATAAGGAGGGAAATATAATATCTAAAGGTAGAAATCAAATATTTGATGCAAATACTAATAATCCAATGGCTGGAACAAATATGGCCCATGCTGAAATGGATGCATTATTTGGTTTGAAGGGAAAAGACCATCCTGATGTTAGGACTTATATCCTTTATACTACAATGGAACCATGCCCAATGTGCTTTGGAACTGCTGTAATGATGAATATAAGGAATATATCCTTTGGCGCCAGGGATACTTATGCAGGAGCTACCGGTTTAAATGATAAGCTTGATTACATAAAAAGGAAAAACATTAATATTAAATATGAAAGTGGAGAGATTGAAGCCTTTCAACTCATATTACAAACTGCCTATGAATATGAACGACAACCCTATAGACTGGAAGAATTGTTGGGGGCATGGAGAAGTGTTAACAATATAGCCATAGATTGTGGAAAAGAATTATGTAATCTGGGATATTTTCCACAGGCTGCAAGGGATAACAAACCAATAGAAGAAATCTATAATGAAGTCATTAATAAATATAGGGAGATTAGAAGATGTCCTCTTTGTGGTGGAGACAATGGATGTACACATAATAAGGACTGCTGGTGTTTTTCCACCACTATACCAAAGGGAATTTTTGACCTCTTGCCTGAAGATAAAAAGGGAAAGACTTGCATATGTAAATCTTGTGTTGATAAATATAAGGAAACTTTGGATATAAATACTAATAATTGAGAAAATATTATAGATTATAGGTTTGCTTGAATAATAAAATCGATACAAGGTTTGGTGATTATGATAGGGAGATATGAAACATTTGTAAAAAGAGACTTAGACAGCTGGAAAAGAAGAATGAGGAGAAGGCCTTCACTTTTAAATAGGGCTTCAAAGGGAGTACAAAATAAGCTAAACAATATACTACCTGAAAAATATCATGAGGCCCTTACCTTTGCCATAAAGAACATGGTAAAACTTGTATTAGCAGGCTCCCAATATATGAACCAATTCGATTGGAGAACCTTCCAGCAGGAGTATAGGGATTATATAGACTTAGCTAAGCTAGCCCAAATGTTACCAGGTGTTGGTG
>JAAYQJ010000223.1 GCA_012519355.1 Tissierellia bacterium
ATAGATTTTATATCCGATTAATATGTATAGATATTTTTTATAGTGTAAATACTATTATACAAGTATCTAGTAATTTTTTATAAGGAGGCAAGTCATATGGATGCTGGAGTTAGAAACAACCTAACTGGACAAATTGAAGCTATTAAGCAAGATGGACTAATGGCTCAAGTAACTATGTGAGTGGGTGGCTGAGGTAGTGAAGCACCTCGAATTACGTCCGTGATGACGAAAGATAGTTTGATGGAAGCTGGTTTCAATGAAGGAGACAATGTAGAAGCATTGGTAAAGGCTATTAATGTAGTTATGGTAAAGCATAACTAAAGACAAAATGGCGATTAAGTAAATCATACTTAATCGCCATTTCTTATCTTATATTAAAATCCAAAGTAGGATATAAATAAACCTGCTATTAGGGCAGAACCAATATTACTAGCAACAATGGGTCCCATGGCATGCATTAGAAGATGGTTTCTAGGATTGTATTCTTGTCCTAATTTTTGAGAAAGCCTAGCAGCCATTGGTACTGCAGATACACCTGAATTACCAATTAAAGGATTTACCTTCCCACCAGTTATTACATATAGGAGTTTTGCTATAAGTATTCCACCAATAGTTCCAAAGGAAAAAGCAACTAATCCTAATAAAATAATTACTATTGTACTAAAATTTAAAACCCTTTCTGCTGTAGCAGTTGCTCCTACGGAAACTCCTACTAAAATAGTTAATACATTTAATAAATCATTTTGAAGTGTACGAGTAAACCTATCTGTAACTCCACTTTCCTTTATTAAATTCCCCAACATCAACATGGATACTAAAGTCCCTGCTTCTGGAACAAAAACCAGGGTTCCAATAGTAACAAAAATGGCAAAAGTGATTTTTTGGCCACGTGTAACCCTTTTTGGTTGTTCCATTACAACTGCTCTTTCTTTGTCTGTAGTAAGAGCCCTCATAATAGGTGGTTGAATAAGGGGTACCAAGGCCATATAGGAATAAGCAGCAATGGTTATTACAGGTAGTAAATTTGGCGCCAACATACTTGCAGTATATATAGAAGTAGGACCGTCTGCACTACCTATCATACCAATAGCTGCAGCTTGTTGTAAAGAGATAGGGCCAATACCTGGTATAATCTTACCTACCAAAAATGCACTTGCTCCTGCAACAAAAATACCTAGCTGTCCACCTAAACCAATAAGTGCACTCTTAGGTGAAGCAATTAAGGGACCAAAATCTGTCATTGCTCCAATACATAAGAATACCATAGGTGGATAAATACCTAATGCAATTCCCTTATACCAATAATAAATAAGTCCGCCTTCATCATATGATGAAAGTCCTGCCAAAGGAATGTTGGCAATTAACATACCAAAGGCTATGGGTAGAAGTAAAAGTGGTTCGTACTCTTTTTCAATGGCTAAGTAGGCTAATAGTAGTGCAATTAATACCATAATAATTTCGGGTACCCCCATTCCCATAATAGAAAAGCTACCAAATAAACTTTCCCATGATGTCAACTAAATCAACTCCTTATATTATTTTATATTTTTATATAACCATCTTCTAAGACTATTGCATCGAGTCCACGGCCTTCTTTACAAGCTTCACATTCACCTGGACTAGAAATCTTGTATCCTGGAATGTCCTTATCTGTAAACAGGGAATGGACTTCAATATTTTTAAATATAGTTCTATTTCCATAGTCATGGTTTTCTGGTAGGGTGTTAAACAGAGTTGATATACCTACTACTCTTCCACCATAATAAGCAAGACATTCTAACACGCTATTTACAGTTACCCCCCTTGCCATTAAAGATACTAGTAGGATAATATTTTTGTTATAAATTAACTCCTGTGTATTAGTTTGAAAAACTAGTTTTCTATTTATATTTACTGTAGGGGTTAATACGTAAATATCTCTACCTGCATTTACGACAGATGCTCCTTCCTGTAAAAGTTCTTTAGCCATATAGGCCCCTATTACATCTGTCCCTTCAATACATACTATAGTATCTACTAATGTGCTTGTCAAATATGGTAATGCCATTTCAACTGCAACATCCCTGGCCACCTTCACATTGTTCTTAAGATTACCTAAACCAAGATAATGTGAAACATGGTAGTGTTTTGTGCTAAAATGACCTGGAATAACATCCATTTTCACCACAGGATTTTTACTTAATGAAACAGTAAATGCCCTATTCTCCACCTTTATTCCTCCTTTATATAAACAATAATAAGCTAATGGCCATTACAGCCATACCAGCTACTAACCCATAAATTGAAATATGGTGTTCCCCATATTCTTCAGCTGATGGTAACAACTCATCAAGACTTATATATACCATAATCCCTGCAACTGATGCAAAGATAAATCCGAAGACTGTATCATTGATAAATCTACGTAATAAAACATAGCCTACCAGTGCCCCTAGAGGCTCTGATAATCCAGATAAAAAGGATAATCTAAAGGCTTTCATCTTACTTCCAGTTGCATAGAAAACTGGTACTGCTACTGCTATCCCTTCAGGAATATTATGAATAGCTATTGCAATAGCTATTGGGACCCCAAGTTGGGGATCACTCATGGCAGCAGTAAAAGTTGCAAGCCCTTCGGGAAAATTGTGAATTGCTATTGCTAATGCAGTAAACATCCCCATTCTCATTAAGTTAGATTTATGTTCTTCACTAGTTCCATCCATTTCCTCTACGGTATGAACTTCATGGGGGTTGGCTGTAGAAGGAATAAAGTTATCTATTAGGGCAATAATAAGAATTCCAAAGAAAAAACCACCAACTGTTGCCCAACTACCTCCCCGCTCCCCAAGGGTGGAAACCAATGCCTCTTTTGCTTTTACTAAGATCTCTACAAAGGAAACATATATCATAACACCTGCTGAAAAACCTAATGATGCTGATAGAAACTTAGTGCTAGTTTTTTTAGTTAACAATGCAAGAGCACTTCCAATACCAGTAGATAGTCCAGCAAAAAGTGTTAGTAAAAATGCAAAAATAACATTTGAAAAATCCATATGACACCCCTTTCTATATTCAATAGTCAAAATATAAT
>JAAYQJ010000224.1 GCA_012519355.1 Tissierellia bacterium
TCAAACGCAACGAGAACCGAATTTGTACGACCAAAGGGAGTGAGCAAATTCGTGATTCGAGACTGCGGAAAATGCCTAACTTAGCGAATGCGACTGAAAGGAGCAATGAGCTATAGTAGGTCAAACGTAACTAATAATATTTTAGTATTCACTATTTGGGGTATTTATGTTATATTAGACTGTGGAAAAGCAAATTACAACAATTTCCGAGTTTGACTGAAATTGAATTGAGGGATAATCATGGAAAACTATATGATAAAAATGGAAAATGTAACCTATGAATATAAATCACTAATAGATGATAGTATTCAACAGGCAGTTAAAGATATTAATATAGAAATAAAAAAAGGTGAGTTCTTGGTAATCTTAGGCCACAATGGTTCAGGTAAATCTACTTTGGCAAAACTCATGAATGGACTAATAATGCCAACATCTGGAGATGTCTATGTTATGGGTATGAATACTAAGGAAGAAGATAAGATTTGGCATATTAGGGAGAAGGCAGGCATGGTATTTCAAAACCCAGATAACCAGATAGTAGCCACCATAGTAGAAGAAGACGTGGCCTTCGGACCAGAGAACCTTGGTATACCACCTAAAGAAATTAGAAAAAGAGTGGATAAAGCCCTAGAAATAGTGGAAATGACCGAGTATAAAACCCATGCTCCCCACCTTTTATCTGGTGGACAAAAACAAAGGGTGGCTATAGCTGGAATACTAGCAATGAAACCAGACTGTATCATCCTAGATGAACCAACAGCTATGCTAGACCCTACAGGTAGAATTGAAGTCATGGATACTGTAAAGAGATTGAATAAAGAAGAAAACAAGACCATAGTTTTGATTACCCATTACATGGAAGAGGCAGTAGAAGCCGATAGAATAATCGTAATGGAAAATGGGAATATAGTAATGGAAGGAACTCCAAAGGAAATATTTAGTCAAGTAGATAAGGTTAAAGAATTAGGATTAGATGTGCCACAAGTTACAGAACTAGTTTATGAGCTAAGAAAAGATGGAGTAGATTTAAAAGCAGATATTTTATCAATAGAGGAATTGGTGGAATTACTATGATAATGAAAATAGAGAATTTAAACTTCATATATAACCCTAATACACCTTTTGAAAAAAGGGCCTTAGACAATATAAGCCTAGAAATAGAACAGGGAGAATTCATAGGCTTAATTGGACATACTGGCTCAGGAAAATCAACCTTGGTTCAACATTTAAATGGCTTATTGAAACCTACTTCAGGAAAAATAATAATAGATGGTGTAAATATTACTGAAAAGGAAGCAAATCTAAAAGAAATCAGGCAAAAAGTAGGACTTGTTTTTCAATATCCAGAGCACCAACTATTTGAAGAAACTATCTATAAGGATATCGCCTTTGGTCCTAAAAATCTAGGATTAAATGAAGAAGAAGTCAAAGCTAGGGTTAAAGAGGCCATGGAACTGGTAGGATTAGACTATGAAGAACTAAAGGATAGGTCTCCCTTTGAATTAAGTGGTGGTCAAAAAAGAAGGGTAGCCATAGCAGGAGTATTGGCTATGAAGCCTAAGATTTTAGTATTAGACGAACCAACAGCAGGACTAGACCCAAGAGGTAGGGATGAAATATTAGGGGAAATACAGCAACTATATGATAAAGAAAATATGACCATAATCCTTGTATCCCATAGTATGGAGGATATTGCCAAGCTAGTAAATAGGATATTAGTTATGCATAGGGGAAAAGTAGTCATAGATGGTAAGACTAGGGATGTTTTCAAAAGAGCTAATGAATTAGAAGGCTTAGGCCTAGGAGTTCCCCAAATAACTAAATTTATGATGAAGTTAAAGGAAAGGGATAATAGTATTAGAGATACTATCCTTACAGTAGAAGAGGCTAAAGAAGAAATACTAGAGTATTTAAGGAGAAAGAAAGATGCTTAAAGATATAACCATAGGTCAATACTTTCCAGGTAATACATTAATTCATAAATTAGACCCAAGAATTAAAATAATAATAAGTGCTCTTTTTATAGTTTCCTTATTCTTTATCAAAAACTTTATACCCTATTTATTTATAGTAGCTTTTATTATATTTGTTACTAGGATAGCCAATATACCTATTAAATATATTTTAAAAGGAATCAGGCCCTTATTATTTATTATACTAATAACATTTTTTATAAATATCTTCATGACTAAGGGAGAAGTTTTATTTGAGCTAGGACCCTTAACAGTAACTAAAGAAGGCTTGTATCTAGCTGTATTCATGGCACTTAGACTGTTATTTTTGATAACTGGAACATCTCTACTAACCCTTACAACATCACCTATATCCTTAACAGACGGGATAGAAAAGCTTTTATCTCCCTTTAAAAACTTAGGTTTACCTGCCCATGAATTAGCTATGATGATGACAATTGCCTTAAGGTTTATACCTACCTTATTAGAGGAAACAGACAAGATCATGAAGGCTCAAATGGCTAGAGGTGCAGACTTTGAATCAGGAAACATTTTAAGCAGGGCTAAGAACTTGGTACCTCTACTAGTACCTCTATTTATAAATGCCTTTAGAAGGGCAGAGGAGCTAGCTACAGCCATGGAAGCTAGATGTTATAGGGGTGGAGATAATAGGACTAGATTAAATGAATTGAAACTAAATAAAACTGATATTATTTCTTTGGCATCCATGGTAATATTCTTTGGACTTATAATAAGTAGTAGGTATTTATTGAGGTAAATATGAAGAATATAAAATTGATAATTGAATATGAAGGAACTAATTATTCTGGATGGCAAATCCAAGACAATGCTGTTACAATTCAGGAAACAATTGAAAAAGCTTTAGAAAACCTTTTAGGGGAAAAGGTAAAACTAATAGGTTCAGGTAGAACCGATGGCAGGGTCCATGCCCTAGGACAGGTGGCAAATTTCTTGACCAATTCTAATATCCCTGGAGATAGGTACAAATATGCTTTAAAACAGTTACTGCCACCTGATATTACTATTATAGATTCAGAGGAAGTGGATATAAACTTCCATTCTAGATTCGATGCAATAAAAAAAAGATATAAATATATAGTATATAATGGTGAGCTACCTAGGGCTCTATACAGAAACTTCACATATCATCTACCCTATAAGCTTGATATTGAAAAGATGGTAGAGGCTTCTAAATATTTTTGTGGAACCCATGACTTTATAGCCTTTATGGCTACAAACTCTGATGTAAATTCTACAGTTAGAACTATTTATGATATTTCTATTAAGAAGAAAGAGGATTTAATCGAGTTTACCATAGAAGGCAATAGTTTCCTGAGAAATATGGTTAGAATAATAGTTGGGACCTTACTCTATGTAGGCATTGGGAAAATTCCCATAGAGGATATCCCACAAATTATAAAAGAGGGTAAAAGGGAGAAGGCAGGACCTACAGTTCCGCCTCAAGGCCTATATTTAGAAAAGGTCTATTATAAAGAATAGAAAAGATTCATTCTCTTATTAATTATAATGAATGAATCTTTTTCATTTTGTACTTTTGAATTGAAAAGTATGAAAGTAGATGTTGTAGTATTAGATTTAATATTACAAAAGACCCCAAAATGGGCGTCATTGGACAGCTTATTGGATAAATGCGCCCGCATCTGTTACTGCTTATATTAAAGTTAAGAACAATCCAACGGAAGGAGTAACTGATGTTACTAGAGCAGAAGTTGTTTCAAAGCATTTAGCTGGACCATATGATAGTCATAGCCATTCATACCACACTCCTAGCTATTTGACGAAATTGTTAGGTTTACCTGAATTTTAGTTTTGTAGAAGCAAATACAAACTAAAACAGTATAATTTAATTTAGTTCAGCTTTTACAAATTTAGATAAATTTTTCACAATTATATTACAATTATATAAAATAAACATAAATCATAAGGGGATCATTGGTTTAGTAAAATGAAGAACTATCAGATGATGAGGTTGTACTTATAGCAAAGCAATATAAGAGAAAATAATAGATAACATAGAAGCTTTGCAAAGGTTTTGAAGACTTGGAAAAATAATGTAATATACAAATAAAAAATTAGGGCTTGAAGCTATGAATGCTGACAAGCTCTATTTTCTTAAAGAAGTTTTTTTAAAAGATGGTTGATAATATGAA
>JAAYQJ010000225.1 GCA_012519355.1 Tissierellia bacterium
GGGACATTGGTTTGCCAATTTCTTTCATGACCTTTAGTAAATAGAGTCCTGTAGCCAAACCATCCCCTGTAGTATTTAGGTCTAAGAATATTATATGCCCTGATTGTTCTCCACCAAGTACATAATCGTTTTTTATCATCTCTTCCAATATATATCTATCCCCAACCTTAGTCTTGATTATATTAATACCCTTCTCTTGTAAAAATAAATCTAATCCCATGTTGGTCATTATGGTACCTACTAGGGTATTGTTCTTTAATCTTCCCTTTTCTTTCAAATAGAAACCGCAAATGGCTAATATATGGTCTCCATCTACTATATTACCGAGTTCATCTACGGCTATTATCCTATCTCCATCGCCATCAAAGGATATACCAATATCAGCTTTTTCTTTTTTAACAAGTTCCTGAATCATTTCTGGATTTGTTGAACCACAATTATCATTTATATTCATACCTGTTGGTTCAGTATTTATAACAACTAAGTTTCCACCTAGTCTTTTAATTAACTCAGGTCCAATCTTATATAAGGCCCCATGCCCACAATCCATGGCAATTTTTACACCAGTTAAGTCTAAGCCTATGTTGGAAGTCAAATAGTTTATATAGTCTTCACTTCCTTTGTCTTCAAGGATAACCCTGCCTATGTTTTCTCCAACTGGATTAAGGTTCACATCTTTATTGTTCAGTATAATATCTTCTATTTCTTCCTCCACTTCATCAGGGAGTTTAAATCCTTTAGAGTCAAAAAACTTTATTCCATTATATTCTCCCGGATTATGGGAAGCTGATATTACTACACCTGCTAGGGCATTGTATTTTCTAGTTAAATAAGCAACTGCTGGAGTAGGCATTATGCCTACAGTTACTACATCTAATCCCATGGAGCATATACCTGCAGTTAATGCTGCCTCTAGCATATCTCCGGATATTCTAGTATCTTTACCAACTACTATTTTACCTTTCTTTCCCCTAGCTAATATATATGCACCTGCTCTTCCTATATTAAATGCTAACTCTGGAGTTAAATCTTTATTTGCAATTCCTCTTACACCATCTGTACCGAATAATATGCCCATAATTTATTCCCCCTCTAAATCAATTGACAATGGAAAATTGACAATTGACAATTTTTTTTGATTTATAGTTCACAATTATAGTGAATAAAAGTCCCAAAGCTCAACCCTAGAAACTCTTCACTATTCACTTTTCACTCATTTTAAACTGTTCCTTTGCAATTTGGATTAATTTTTCTTTTTCATTAAGGTCTGGATCTTCTAGTACTCTCTTTAATAGATAATTCAATATCTCACCTATAATCCTTCCTTCATTATATCCTAACTTGATTAAATCGTCACCGTTAATTGCTAAATGCTTTGTACTATATGGTTCTTTCCTTTCGATTATCTCTTTTATTTTTTCTTCCCTTTCAATTAAGTCATCAATTTTAGCATTCCTATTGGAACAAGACCTATCTGCCTTTTGTAGCTTAAGTAGGGTAAAGATTTCTTCTTCTCCCATTCTAGCCAAGAGCCTTTTTAATCCCTTAGCTTTTAAATTAGCATGTTGAGTCATGTGCCTATCTATTAAAAGGGATACTTTGTCTATTATTTCATTAGAGGCTTTCAATCTTTTTAGTATGGCCTTAGACATTTTTGCACCTAATTTATCGTGTCCATAAAAATGACCTACTCCCTCTTCATCTATAGTTAAAGTATGAGGTTTTCCTATGTCATGGAATAAGGCTGCCAGTCTTAAATGTAATATTGGTTCTACCCTATCTATTACACATAAGGTATGGTCAAAAACATCATTTTCATGATGGGGGTTTCTTTGATTAAATCCTACAGCCTCCATTAATTCAGGTAAAAACACTTCAAGGGCACCTATATCCTTCAATAGCCTAATGCCTAAGGAAGGTTTATCAGAGGTCATAATCTTAAAAAACTCCTCCTGTATCCTTTCCATACTTATATTGGAAAGGTACTTACTATATAATTTACAGGCATTTAAAGTATTTTCTTCTATAGTAAATCCTAATTGGGTAGCAAATCTTACTGCTCTAATTATCCTTAAATAATCTTCCTTAAACCTATCTTCAGGTTTGCCTACGGTTTTAATTATATTGTACTTTAAATCCTCAGCACCATTAAAATAATCGATAATTCCTGTTTCTTTATTATATGCCATAGCATTAATAGTGAAATCTCTTCGAGACAAATCGTCTTTCAAATTTTTAGAAAAAAACACTTCCTCTGGTCTTCTTCCATCTATATATTCCCCATCTTGTCTAAAGGTAGTTACTTCAATATTCCCTTCTTTTTGCACTACTACTATTGTACCAAACTTTTTGCCTACCTGGATAGTTTTATACTCTCCAAAAAGTTCCTCTATTTCACCTGGCAAGGCATCAGTAGCTACATCATAATCAGATGGAGTTTTTCCTAGGAGCATATCTCTTACAGACCCGCCTACTATGTATGCACTAAATCCATTCTCTTTTAATTTGTCTAATACTCTTTCAACATAAGCTGGAATAGTAAATTCCATATTATCACTCCATTATTTTATCTTATTTTAGTATAACATAGTATACCAAAGAGACAAGTTTTTTTATGCAAAAAGGACCTTGGATAACTCCAAAGTCCTTAGCTTTTAGTCTATATATTTTTTTAATAGTATACTTGCATTATGACCACCAAACCCCAAGGAATTGGATAGGGCATAATTTACATTTCTCCCTACAGCTTTATTTGGTGTATAGTTTAAGTCACATTCTTCATCTGGACTCTCATAGTTTATTGTAGGGGGTATTACCCCTTCTTTAATGGCTAGCACTGTTGCTATAGCCTCTATCCCACCGGCAGCTCCTAATAAATGACCTGTCATTGATTTAGTTGAGCTAATATTAATATTCTTAGCATGGTCTTTAAATAGGTTTTTAATGGCTAAGCTTTCAAGCTTATCATTGAAATAGGTTGAAGTTCCATGGGCGTTAATATAGTCTATACTCTTATAGTCTACTTTTCCTTCTTCTAATGCTAATTCCATCGCTCTTGTTGCACCCTTGGCTTCAGGGTCTGGTTGAGTTATATGGAAGGCATCAGAAGTGGAACCGTATCCAATTATTTCTCCATAGATCCTTGCACCTCTAGCTAAGGCATGATTTAGGTCTTCTAATATCAATATACCCGCTCCTTCTCCCATTACAAATCCATCTCTCTCCTTATCAAAGGGTCGAGAAGCCTTTGTAGGGGTATCATTTCTTGTTGAAAGAGCCTTCATTGAACAAAAACCTGCCACTGAAATAGGGGTTATAGATGCTTCACTACCACCTGTTATAATCATATCTTGATATCCAGCTTTTATCATCCTATAGGCCTCCCCTATAGCATTGGTACTTGAGGCACAGGCTGTAGTTACTGTCATTGTAGGGCCTTTAAATCCAAAGGTCATAGATATTTGGCCTGGTCCCATATTTGAAATCATCATAGGTATAAATACTGGGCTAATCCTATTTGGTCCTCTATCCCTAAGTTTAGTAAACTCAGTTTCCATGGTTTCCATACCACCAATACCTACACCTAAAACGACTCCAACTCTTTCTAGGTTCAACTTGTCTAAATCCACCTTCCCATCTTCTAAGGCCAGTTTTGTACCAGCTAAGGCATACTGGGTGAATTTGTCCATTCTTCTTGCTTCTTTTTTATCTATATAATCTGATGGATTAAAGTCCTTTACTTCAGCTGCAATTTTAGTATCGAAATCTGTAGTATCAAATTTCGAAATAAGTCCTACACCTGATTTCCCTTCTATTAAAGACTTCCAATAGTTTTCTTTTCCTATACCTATTGGAGATAATGGTCCTAATCCAGTTATTACGACTCTTTTCATTTATCTACCTCCAAAGTAAGGTACTATTCTATTGACTCTTCAATATATTTAACTATATCACCAATATTTGCAAACTTTTCTGCATCTTCATCTGGAATTGTAATACCAAATTCATCTTCTAGGGCCATCATTATTTCCACTGCATCTAATGAATCTGCTTCTAAATCCTTCATTAAAGAAGTCTCCATTGTAATACTTGCTACATCATCTACACCTAATTGATCAGCTATTATATTTTTTACTTTTTCAAATGTCATTTTATATACCTCCCAATATTTTAGTTTATATTATTTCAATTGACTATTGACTATTGACAGTTGACAATTGACAATTATTTTGGTCGAGCTTTGGGGTCCTTTTTGATCCTAATTCTTTACCTCCACAATTGTCCATTGCACTACATATTCATTCCACCATTTACATTTACAACCTGACCTGTTATATAGTCAGACTTGCTGCTAGCTAAAAATACTACTGCATCTGCTATATCCTTAGGTTTACCAAATATTCCTAATGGAATGGATTTTAGCATTGCATCCTTTATATCTTCTTTTAGTACATCTGTCATATCAGTTTCTATAAAACCAGGGGCAACTGCATTTACCCTAATACCTCGGCTTGCCAATTCCCTAGCCATGGATTTGGTAAATCCAATAACTCCAGCCTTTGAAGCACTATAATTCCCTTGGCCTACATTGCCTGTTATACCTACTACAGATGTAATATTGATGATTTTTCCATATCTTTTTTTCATCATCATCCTGGATACTGCCTTGGTACAAAGGAAAGTACCCTTCAAGTTGACACTCATTACTTCATCCCATTCTTCTTCCTTCATACGGATTAGCAAATTATCTTTTGTAACTCCTGCATTGTTTACCAATATATCAATAGTATTAAACTCTTCTTCAACTTTTTTTATCATTTCTTGTACTTCTTCTTCCTTTGATACATCAGCCTTTATAGCTATGGCCTTAACACCAAGGGAGCCTATCTCATCAATTACTTCCTTAGCCTTTACTTTATTGCTTACATAGCTAATGGCTACATTTGCACCATTCCTAGCTAGTTCTAAAGCAATTTTTTTACCTATTCCCCTAGACCCACCTGTGACTAAAGCAACTTTCTTAGCTAAGTCCATCTACTCACCACCCTTTTTTGATTTGAAGTATTCTACTGTATCTTTAAAGGAATTTAAGTCATTTACATTTAGTGTCTTCACTTCCTTACCTGTAGCCTTTCCAATTCTTTTTACAAACCCTGAAAGGGACTTGCCAGGGCCAATTTCCACAAAGGTATTTACACCTTCATTCAGCATATATTCAACAGACTGCTGCCACAATACAGAACTGCTTACTTGGTCTACGAGTTTAGGCATTATTTCATCCTTTGATAGAATAGGCATACCATCTACATTGGTTACTACTTTCTTTTTTGAATCGTGTATATCTACCTTGGACAATTCCTTCTTCAGCTTTTCTCCAGCTGACACCAATAAGGAAGAATGAAATGGTGCAGAAACAGGTAATGGTATGGCTCTTTTAGCACCTAGCTTAATTGCTTCTTCACATGCAATTTTTAAACCATTTAGTTCACCAGATAAAACTATCTGTTCAGGACTATTGTAGTTGGCAACTTCCACCACTCCATAGATTTTCGTTGCCTCAAGGATGGAAGGGATTTTTTCCTTGTCTAGGCCAAGAATGGCTGCCATCCCTCCTACACCTAAAGGAACTGCTTCCTGCATAAACTTGCCTCTTTCCTTCACTATTTTCAAGGCATCCTTAAAATCTAAAGATTTGCTCATGACTAAAGAGCTATACTCTCCTAAACTTAGTCCAGCAGTATAGTCACAATCTATCCCTTCATTTTCCAATGCTTTAAGCATAGCTATACAAGTAGCTAGTATGGCTGGTTGGGTGTTTTCTGTTTTTCTTAATTCTTCTTCAGTTCCGTTAAA
>JAAYQJ010000226.1 GCA_012519355.1 Tissierellia bacterium
AAATGGTAATAAATTTCCCAATTATGTCTACTTATTCTAATATCCTATATAAGTCTAGGCGTATATTTATAACCCATGGTCATATATTTAATGAAAATAATATGCCTAAATTAGCAGATGGGGATGTAATGATCTATGGACATACACATATTCCTAAAGCAGATAGGAAAGATAATATATATATAATAAACCCTGGATCTATAACCCTTCCCAAGGAAGGCAATCCTCATACCTATGGAATATTAGAAGATGATACTTTTACGATTAAAACCTTAGAAGGGAAAGTTTATAAGGAAATAAGCTTTTAAAATAGTGTAAATCCAATTAACTATAAAGATGATATGTATTTTGAAAGGAGAAAAAATGAATTATTTATTCCTAGTAAATGTTGAGGGAGCCATATATAAGGATGACAAATGGTTGATTATAAAAAGAAGTGAAAAAGAAGAACATGGTCCAGGCCTCATGTCTTTGGTCGGGGGTAAGGCAGAAATAAATGAAGCAGAAGATGACATTTTAGAAAACACCTTGAGAAGAGAAATAATGGAGGAGGTTGGTATAGACGTTTCAGAACCTATGCATTATCTTGAGAGTAAAACTTTTTTATTAGCAGATGGCCAAGTGGTTGTAGATGTGGTTTTTGTATGTAAATATAAAGCTGGAGAAGCAAGGCCTGTAGATACAGATGAGGTTGGGGAAGTATATTGGATGACCTGTGAAGAAGTATTAGAAAGTGAAATAGCACCTTTATGGTTAAAGGCAAGTATCATGAAGGCTGAAGATGTCAGGTTAAGATTAGAAAAATAATTGTTATAGCTTTGTAGGAATTTCACTTATAAGCTTGGCCATTGGTATTTTCTTACTTTCTGAAAAAATTGACAACCACCAATCAGATATGATACGATGTATGAGCTGCTTTTAAAATTTAGTGGAGGCTGATTGTTATGGAGAAAAAGAGATACCCACAAGGGTACTTTTTTGTTGCTAAAATGAGTAGCCTAGGTGCATCTGCTCAGATGACCGCATTTACTGGACATTTTTTAGCCCTTCCACCTATATTGATCTATATATTAGCAAAGAAAGGTGTAAAAGGGCTAAAAATTTCAAAAAAGGGTCTATTCTATAGTATTTTATTAGGTGCTTTGTCAAAAGGAATTTTCAAAATATGCTTGGACACAAGCATGATTTTTGTAGGAGTAGCAACATCAACAATTCTTACGTATTTAGCTCCAGTTTGGACAGCCATAATGGCTATTATTTTCTTCAAAGAAAAACTTCGTGGATATCAAAAATTCGCTCTAATCTTAAATCTTATCGGATGTACTCTAATGGTTACCGGTGGAAATTTTACAGAATTAAATATTTCAGGACTTGGTATAGTTTTGGGCCTAGTTGCAGGTTTCTTGTTTGCCCTTAGTACTATATTAGGTAAACTTGGAACAAGTGGAGATGATTCTGTGACAATGGCTTTCTATATGTTTTTGTTCAGTTCATTGACTACGGCTATATTTGCAAAGCCATGGAATAACTTAGACTTGTTTGCAAATAGTACACTTATGTTTTGGGCTATCTTAGGTGGTGTACTTAGTGGTTCTCTAGCAAATGTACTTTTCTTAACAGGCTTATCTATGGATATAGATGCTTCAAAAACAACTATAGTTACTTCTATTGAAGTAATTGTAGCTACTGTTTTTGGAGTATTTTTATTGAACGAACATATCAACCTAGTTGGATATATTGGCATAATTATTATGTTAGGTTCAATTGTTCTGATGAATATTAATATTCCAAATCTAAGGAAATCAAGTAAAAAAAAGAGCATTTCAGTTTTTGAATCCCAATAAAAAATGAATTAATTTTGTATTAAAGGAGGAAATTTATGAAGAAATTTATTAATGCAGTTATATATGGTCATGGTGATGCCAAGGAAATATTAGTTGAGAATGGAGTTATTAAATCTATTGGTAAGAACCTTGGACCAACAGATGAAATAGTTGATCTAGGCGGTAAATTAGTTACTGCTCCCTATGTAGATCCTCATATACATTTGGATTATGTATATACATTATCTGAACTTGGGAAAACAGGTGCCGGTTCAGGAACACTTTTTGAAGCAATTGAAATGTGGCCAAAATTTAAAGAAAATTTAACTATAGATAGTGTTAAAAAACTTGCCCTTAAGGGGATCAAAGATGAGGTTTCCCAAGGAGTACAATATATACGTACACACATAGATGTTACAGACCCAAATTTTACAGCTTTAAAAGCTATTTTGGAACTTCGTGAAGAACTAAAGAATATAGTTGAAATCCAAATTGTAGCATTCCCACAGGAAGGAATGTACACCTATAGAGGCGGTCGTGATTTAGTAGAAGAGGCACTAAAGATGGGTGCTGATGTTGTTGGGGGAATACCACATTACGAACCAGCTAGAGAATTTGGTGAAAAATCCATTCATGATATTGTAGAACTAGCTATTAAATATGATAAGTTAATTGATGTTCACTGTGATGAGACAGATGA
>JAAYQJ010000227.1 GCA_012519355.1 Tissierellia bacterium
GTAACAATAATTTTATTCAATGACATTCCTGTTGACAAAACCGCTTGGTGAATATTGGATAGGTTTTGCTACAGGGTCACCTCCTTTCAAGAATAATATTTAATCAACTATCTATCTAATACTACAGATAAAGCTGTAAGCACAAGGTTTCTAAAATATACTACCTGCATAAGTATCTGACATCTAAAAATTAATGTCAAGTTTATATTCGTGACAATTCAGCCAATTCCTGCCTGCTTGTGTTAAATGGGACAAATTAACTATTAAGGATAGGATGATGAGGAATGTCCCCAGTTTATACACAATTAATATTCTTGAAAGATTAAGGGAGCTCCAATATTTAGATAGGTCTTATTATCTAAAATATGGTATCTTAAACCTATGCCAATATTAATTTTTTTGCCAGCTACTAGTAAATAATCTGGACAGCTTTCTGTATAGCCACTATAGCTAATGAGACTATCCGTATTGATTCCTTCTACAAGAAGAGCATTTACACTTTGGAAAGCTGTATTGATGATCTCTTGCTGTTCTTCTTCATTTAAAAGGCCCTTAAAGGTACCAATTAAGGTTATTCCTAAATCTTTCTGGGAATAAGGACTTAATAGTTCTTGAACTCTGGAATAATACTTTTTCGACTATTGGTAATTTGAATCCAAGGTTATAATAGTTTCTAGATAGGTTTCTGATGGATAACTTTGCAGGGAAATTTCGATAAGAGCTGAATCTGTATCAAAGACTTGTTGATATTTAATAAAGTCGCCATATCTTTCCTTTGTTGGATTGAAAGGCATATTTAGTTTTTTAGTAATTGATTTAAATTCGTTTTCTAGTTGATTTTCATTTAAGGTTGTTAAATTTATTTTAGCCCAACCTTTAATAATTAATGCGCTTCTTTCGGCATTAGTGGCAGTAAAACTTTTAGTAACTATTTCATAATAATCCATTTTTACATGGTTTTGAAATAATGGAAATACTATTAAAAATAATACCCCATAAAAAGCAACTATTGAAGATCTTAATTTCACATTAACCAACTCCTTCAACTCACTACCTATAGAATTGACTAATAATTGGTATATTATTCAAAAAATATTAATTTTTTTAGGAGAAGATATCTATGAAGAAATCTGCAATTATTTTATTTCTAGCTCTTTTTATTTTAGTAGGTTGTGCACCTTTGGATTTTTTATCATCCCAGGATAATCAGGAGAGAATCGGGTTAATTCCCTTGGATAGTCGTCCCGCTAATACCCAATACCCAGAATTATTAGCTGAACTAGCTGGCCTAGATTTAGAAATACCTTATGAATACTTAGATAACTTCTTAATTCCAGCTAATCGGGATCAGCTCTGGCAATGGTTAACCAAGGAAACTACCGAATTTAACACCTTAATTATTAATACTTCTGTCTTATTTAATGGTAGCCTAATTGAAACTCGCAACCC
This sequence comes from Tissierellia bacterium, assembly GCA_012519355.1. Lineage (GTDB taxonomy): Bacteria > Bacillota > Clostridia > Tissierellales > Tissierellaceae > JAAYFT01. Next base: position 1,450 of record JAAYQJ010000227.1, read on the forward strand.
AGAAGCCTATAAGCTTGCGGAAGAACAGCTAGAACAATTTAGAAGCTTTTGTCTAGAGAATAAAGATAAGAATATTATTGTCATTAATGTGTTACCTCGTCTGTTACCTAGTCAATTTACTAATTTATGGCCCTATCAAAAGCCTCTCGTTGAATATGCCATTGCTTTGGACAAAGCTGATTTATCTGGGCAAGGAGATATTAGCTTACCTTCCGATGTGCCCGAAGAACTGGTCCAGGACTATTTAAGTATTTATACTAGGGCAGAGTTAATTGCCCATTCTTTAATAGAAATGGCCCAGGAAGGTTTAATTGATTATTTATTATTTGGGCAGGATGACGCAGAAAAACATGGCTTATCCAATAGAATAGTAAGAAAAATTTCTAAGGATTTTACAGAGAAGATCACCTTTGTCCATGGGGCTGATGAACTAACCATGTTAGCTTTAGTAAAAAATGCAATTTCCGTGCCTGAACAAGGCATCAATATATCATATAGCAACAAGGACTTTACTACTAAGGTATTTCCCTTTGAAGCTGATACTTTAGAGAAGGTTTTAGAGGCTAAGCTTAATTATTTGGGGTTAAAGAATAATCCCCATTCGCCCTTTTTAGAGATTATCCATACTGATCCTAACAATTCTACAGAGGTACTTACTTTAATAGAAGAAAATCACCATGATTATCTAGGAGTAGCGGATATTGCCTTTACCAATAGAGGGGATATAAGCTTACGGGAAAGTTTTCTGGCCCCTCAGGTTTTTAATAGGATAAATGGTTACTCTGGCTGGAATACTGCCAGTAATACCTTAGGTACAGAGTTAAGTAATTTTGCTACTGTGCAACATTTTTTAAGTCAAGATTGGAAGAAGGCCGAAAAAATTAAAGCCTTAGAGGCTTATATGAATTTTAAATATATTCGTTTTGCGGAGGATTTTGTATATCAGGGGATCCTAAGAAATGAACTAAATAATCGCTTGCTAGCCAAAGGGCTAGATCCTAATAATCTAGGAGAAAGAAAAGCCGAGGCTGAAACAATCCTTAAGGAACTATTTGTCCCTTACCAAGAACAACTGCAAAAGGCATTTATGGGGGAACATACTCTGGGGGATCTAATATTTACTGTAAAAGAGATAAAGAGTGAGATATCCTTACCCTGGGCAAGGACTTTTGAAGCGAAAATAGTACCTGAAGTGAAAGTTAAACTCTAAGGCAGTGTGTAAGTGGGCAAGTGGGCAAGAATTTTGGTCTAGCTAATTAGTAGGTGCCACGATGATAGGGAATATTCTATGATGTGTGACGATGAAAGTGAATATGCTGGGATGTGTCATAGTGCCACGATGCAAGTGAATATTCCCGGATGTGCCGCTGTGACATAGAAAAATCTAACA
>JAAYQJ010000228.1 GCA_012519355.1 Tissierellia bacterium
ATCTAATAGGTCCACAATGCATAAATATAATTGGATGATGCCCATCTTTACGAATTGGGGTGGCTGTTAATCCATATATATATTTAGCATTTGCTGAACTTATAATTCTGCTAAAATTAGTAGCAGATATATGATGGCACTCATCAACGATAATTAGACCATACTGATTAATCAACTGCTTCACACCCTTATCTTTCTCAAACATGGACTGCATAATAGCTATATCTATAATCCCAGATAGTTGCTTTTTCCCTCCACCTAATTGTCCGATAAGCGACTTATTATTTTTGTCTTTTTCTATCAGTTCGCTAATTTGTAAAAATTGTTCAAGTCGTGCTTTCCACTGTTTTGCTAATTCTTTTGTATGAACTAAAATTAAAGTAGGACGTCTTTTCTCAGCAATAACTCTTGCACCTATAACCGTTTTGCCAAAACCTGTTGTAGCCGATAAAACACCCTCATTATATTTGCTAAGTTCACAAAATGCTTCTTCTTGCTTATCTGTAAGTTGCCCTTTAAATTCGACTCGTATTTCTTTTCCATTATACCTAGTATTATTTATTAAATATTTAATATTATTTTCATCAAATATTTTTAAAAGTTCTACCTCTACACCTCTTGGTAAGATGTTACTTTCATCTCCCTCATCATAGACGACTGAAACACGTGGTGTCCCATAAGTTGACAGTCTCATTGCTTGTTTTGCATAGAATTCCGGATTAGCGTAGGATGCAAGCTTTCTAAGTAGTAATAATCCCTTAGGGGATAAACCATGTTTAGAAATCTTTATACCTCTACATCGCTCCAAAACTACAATTTCTGGAAAATCATTTTTAGTAATTATAATGGATTGTTTGTCTACTCTTAATGTTTCAGCTTCAGTTCCTAGATCTGTAGACTTAGGTATTTTAGTGACTCTTGATATATCATCTTCAGAAACCTTTTGTATTTGAGACAGGTATTTCCATTGGTCATCTATCACTTCTAAATTTTCATCTATAAATACTGAATTTCCATGTTCTCTTGCACTTTTTTGTAATGGTAAGGCAATTAGATTTCCAAAACCATCTTTTGGTAAAAAATCTTGGCTAGGAAACAATCGGTCATAGGAGCTAAATTTTATTTTCTCGCATTCCTCCATTGAGATATCTAGTATAACTGTTCCAAATTTTCGTGCTAATGATGCCTTGATTTCATTCTCAAAGAAAAACCATAGATGGCATCCATCTCCAGAACGTGAACGTTCAGCATATACCGGTATATTATTCTCTTTACAAATCTTCATTACAACTTTGACATCCTCACTCCATGTAGTTTCATCAAAATCTATTGCAAGAAGAAAACATGTGTCATCCGATGTCATAGGATATAAACCTAGTACATATTTGCCTAATAAATGCCCTTCAATTCTCTCTTTATCTAAAGAAGCAAAATCACTAGATTTACATTTACTACATTTTACCTTGGGCTTATTACATATACCTGGCTTAAAATCATTAAAACAATATGGGGAGTAGCCAGGTTTATTTCTCCATCTCTTAGCACAGATATCATTTCTTCCTTTAAATAAAGTCATAAATAATTTTATCTTTTCTTCGCTAGGGCTATTCATTGTAACTAAGCTATCATTTAGATCCAAACTAGTTTCCTTAACCATTATAAAATCTGTCGAACTATTAGCTTCTGATTCCTCCTTGGATATTATTTTCTTAAGTAGTTCAACCTCATCTCCTAATCGTTTATTTTCCTCTTTTAAGATTTTATATTTTTCATATAGTTCTTTATAGTTTGGATCCATAATTATCACCTACTTTTTCTTCTTTATATTACTTACTCGTTTAATAATTCAAATTCTTCTTTAAAGGCTCTCTTTCTTGAATATGCCTTTCTATAATGCTCAATTATTATTGTTCTTCCATTTATCATTCCATTAGACTCTAGTGTTTCCCCCAAGGCTGCTACAAGGACAGCTGCTTTATAATAGCTTTTCCTATAGCCACCTCCTACAACCCCTTCTGTTCTTCTATCTGTTTCATCTTTTAGCCATGTCATATACTTTTCGTATTGACCTTCCGTTAAAGTTTGATTTTCTCTCCAATATAAAAATAAATTGTGAAAATCTTGTACATCTTCTGCCACAAATCCTAATCTATAAATAATTCCTTTTATAAGTTTCTCTGTAGCTTTTGTGGATTTCTTATCTTTATTTAGTAACATAATGAAAAGTGGAACTGCTATACCCTTAAATCCACTACTCCACCCTAGTACATAATCATCATTTTTATATTTATCATAAATGTAATCAAGTTCCCCATTAAAAAATCTTATAATATCTTTATGTTCCCTAGAAAGGGTATTAACTATCATTTGTTTGTTACTATTATTAAAATTATGTATAGAATCTTCTGGTAGCATTTCAACGTGTTTTGATGCCTTCTTGGTTATATCTTCATAATTTGGCATTTCAAATAATCTTAAATAGTTAATTAAGGATGAATCAGAGTAAAATGATGTTTCATAACATTTATTAACTATGTCATAGTGTTTAAGATTTATTGCAGCCTTTGCAGTTAATTCAGCAATCTCTGCCCGAATGATTAAATTTTCAGGAACTACTTTAATAGCTTCCAACCCCAATTTCTCACATTCAATATTCTTGTTTTGCTTTAACAAATCTTCACAAGCAAATTTAAATAAAACGGGATGTTTCCTATACTTTATTCTAGGAATTTCGCTTAAATAATCTATTCCCTTATATAAACATGCCTCTAATAATAATCTTGCTGCTCTATCTCCATCTGTTTCTAATAGAAATGATATCCATTCTTCCACAAAAGAATCTATACCTTCCAATTCTTCTGGCCCTATGCTAAATATGTCTTCTATTTTTATATCTTTACTTTTTTCCCAAATAAGGTACCTATATAAACTCTCAGCCCTATCTCTTCCCTTTCTTGTCTGATATGTCGCATACAAAAGATTTAAGATGATACTCTTATAATTAAAGTTTGTCCATATTTCATCTACAACTTCTTCAAAATCTAGTTCATTCCAATCACCAGTATCTCTATCTGATACAAAATATGGCATATTAAGAAGACGATTGTTTAGTTTTTGGGATTCTTTGTATTCCCTTTGATGCATCAAGTCTTCAGCCACCTGAAATGCTTTATAGAGTTCATCAATTATTCCAAAAGGATCATAATAATCATATTCATAGTCACTATCCCAATAACTCTCACTATATACTTCATATCCACTACATTCAAAGTAGATTTCTCCTTCTTCTACTTTTTCACACCACTGTTCTATGTTATTTTTTTCGTAAATAGTAGGATTAAAATCTGGTTCTTTATCTAAAGAGTTTAGCAGCTCTTTTCTTTGATTTTCCTTTGTTGTTCGCGCTTTATTATATATCCATTTGGTTTTTTCTTCTTCAGACATATTAGATAGTTTTACTTCAACCGCTTTCATAAACTCATTATAGTTCATTACATTTTCCCCTCTAGTATCATAATTTATATGCATCCCAGACCATTATTGGCTTAGCCTATCATTAATAGATTGCTCACACATAGACTGCATACTGCTAATTAAAATGGAATATCCTCATCATTTTCATTATAAGTATTTTCTTCTTCCAACTCATATCCAATAAACCAAATATCATTAAAGTATATATCCTCCATTTGGGTTAGTGTATCTTCTGGTAGTGATTTTGGTCCTAAAATTAAATCGTTTTCCTTTGGGTTATTCTGTCCTTGTTGTTTTGGTTTTTTAGAGCAATCTTTACAAACGTTCTTTTTATTCCCTTTCCCTGAGAATTTTTCATTAGCTCGTGTCCTTCCACATATTTTACAATAATGTCCCATTAGTAAGTCTCCTCATCTTTAATATATCTATAAATTATTAAGTCTATGTTTGATTTTATTATATCCGATATTAATCCTTAATTCATCCTATTTTTAATCTAAACTATCTCCCAATAGAGGCACTTACAGTTTCCTTAAGCTCATCACTGAACTCTTCAAGAGCTTCATAGCTAATCGCACCATCATTTATAAGGGAAATAATGTTACTAATAAGCTTCGAACGACTCATTTCTAATTGAACACCTGTCTTCTTCCTATCTTCCTTTATTCTCTTGTCCAGCTTCCAAAACTTTTCTGATGGATTAGCGTCTTCACTTAGCAATTCTATATACTCCTTATTGAGCTTATCCATATATGATTCCTGCCAATCAGGGATTTTGTTTTTAAAAAGTGTCCAGTCCCTTTTTGTAAATCTCTGCTCTTGCAAAATCTCAAACCTCCCTCTAAATTTCTATTTATTTATTTGATTATAAACAATACTTAAATCACAGTGGTCAGGATACAAATCGGGTTGGGATGGAACTCAACCCCTACAACCTTACTAATTTGCAAACCACTTCACAATGTGGCGTCCTAGGAAATTGATCCATACACTTTGCCTTCTCTACCTTATATCCTCTTTCTATAAATATCTTTAAATCCCTAACCAAGGTAACTGGATTACAAGATACATATACAAAAGTTTCAGGATTAAAGTCTATAATCTTATTTATAGCTTTAGGGTGAATTCCGTCTCTTGGGGGATCTATTACTATTAGATCTGGCTTTATGGTTAGTGTATCTACAGCTTGTAATACATCTCCTACTATGAATTCCACATTATCTAATCCGTTAATCTTAGCATTCTTCTTTGCCATTTCTACAGCTTCTTCTACTATTTCTATACCTATTCCCTTTTTAGCTACAGGTGCCATTATTTGAGCTATGGTTCCAGTACCGGAATAAAGGTCAAATACTACTTTATCATCTATATCTCCTGCAAATTCTCTAGCCATAGTATATAGTTTTTCTGCTCCAAAGG
>JAAYQJ010000229.1 GCA_012519355.1 Tissierellia bacterium
CAAACTTGTAATACAAGGGCCATAGACTTCTATATAAAAAATGGCTTTATAGTAAATGGAATAGACCTTAGCTGCTATTCCAATGATGATGTGGAGAAGAAGGAAGTAAGGTTAGAACTGGTATATAAACTATAATATTTTCCCATAAGTTATTTTTATAACAAACCCTCAAGTATAGAAATTATCAATTATACAAGAGATTCTTCCTATAATATAATTTAAATGGATTATATTATAGGAGGTTTTCTTATGGTACAGAAAAACAGAACTTATGCAATGATTTTTTCAGGATTAGCAATAGCACTAAATATCGTTCTTGGCACAGTAGTAGATATGTTAAGTATTCCTTTATTATTTTTAGATACTGTGGGAACTATCTTTACTGGTGCAGTATTTGGGCCTTTTTATGGGGCAGTTGCAGGAGGATTAACTAATGTAGTTCAAGGGGCTATAACAAATCCAAAGACAATACCCTTTGCCCTTGTTAATATTGCAGTAGGATTAGTTGTTGGATATATTGCTAGAAAGAAAAAGTTTGGCTATGGCACAGCTGTTATAACAGGTTTAATCCTTTCGGTAGTTGCTCCCCTTATAGGTACACCTATAGCTACATATGTATATGGTGGATTAACTGGTGACTTCAACGATGTATTCTTTACATGGCTAGTTCAATCTGGGCAAAAGGTTTTTACAGCAGCCTTTATTCCTAGGGTTACCAGTAATATTGTAGATAAAATCGCAAGCTGTATTATAGTAGCATTCTTAATTCAAAGATTGCCAAAAAAATATGTAGAAGGTGCAAAATAGATGGATAGAAGTAAAAAAGTTATTTTCACATCCCATTGTGTATTAAATCAAAATACTGTTGTTTGTCCCTTAGCCAGGGCCAAGGGACCTTATAGGGATATAGTTCAAAAACTAATGGAAGAGGGTATTGGCATTCATCAATTACCCTGTCCAGAATATAGGCATTTAGGCTTGAAAAGAAAGCCTATGACCAAATCACAGTATGATACTGTGGAATTTAGGAATCTATGTAAAAAGATAGGTAAAGATGCTGTAAATATTATGAAGGAATACTTAGACAATGATTATCTTATAGTAGGACTCTTAGGTATTAAGGGTAGTCCAAGCTGTAGTCTCAGGGGAGAAAAAGGCATATTAATGGAAGAGTTGCTATCTATAGCAAAGGACAATGGAATAAGCTTGAATTTATTAGATGTACCTGGTGAATATGTAGATGGAAAGGATAATAAGGAGTTTATTGAAGACCTAGATGGATTCCTATCCTTCCACCAAGATCCTTAAATTTCTTTCAAAAGCCTTATCAGCTTCAGGACTTCTTTTTTTAGCCTTGCTATAATATTTATTTTCTCGTCGTAATTGTTGGTGTAAATGGCGACGATTAAGCATTCCCTCTATATTATCTTGGGTATAAATAAGACCATTTTCATTAATAGGCCTAGCTCCTTTAGATAAGCACATGGCAGCAAGACCATAATCTTGGGTGACAACTATGTCATCCTTTTCTATTTTATTTACTATGTAAAAATCAGCACTATCCCTAGAAATATCTACTGATACAATACTTGCATAAGAATCATAAATTTCATGGGCAAAATTCTTGACAATAATTATTTCTAGGCTATACTCTTTGGCCACATTAACTGCTATACTAATTACAGGGCATCCGTCAGCATCCATATATATTTTCATCTTCTTCACCTCATTATCTATTATATCCTTTGATAAAAAAATATGTAACTTGGGTATATAATATAAGATAATAACTTAAATATAGATATATAAATAAAAACATGGGAGGTAGTAAAATGGGGTTAATTAAAGCGCTTTCTTCAGCCATAGGTGGTTCCCTAGCAGATCAATGGCTAGAGGTAATAGAGCCAGATAATATGGGTGAAGGTACAGTATTCACATCTGGTGTAAAGGTTAGAAAAGACGATAGAAGAGGTTCCAATAGAAAGGGAACAGAAAATACAGTATCAGATGGGTCAATAATCCACGTATATCCAAATCAATTTATGATGTTGGTAGATGGTGGGAAAGTAGTAGATTATACTGCTGAAGAAGGTTATTACAAAGTAGATAATTCAACCTTACCCTCCTTATTCAATGGAAGCTTCAAAGAATCACTAAAAGAATCCTTCCAAAGAATTAAGTATGGTGGAGTTACACCTACTGCCCAAAAGGTATACTATATAAATCTACAAGAAATTAAGGGAATAAAATTTGGTACACCAAATCCTTTAAATTACTTCGATAACTTTTATAATGCAGAGCTATTTTTGAGGACCTTTGGTAACTATTCCATTAAGATTACAGACCCACTCTTATTCTTCATGGAAGCAATTCCAAGAAACAAGAATAGGGTTAATATAGAAGATATCAATGAACAATACTTATCTGAATTCCTTGAGGCATTGCAAGCTGCCCTCAATCAAATGTCAGCAGATGGAATTCGTATCTCCCACGTCCCATCTAGAAGTAGGGAATTAAGTAAGTACATGGCGGATATCCTAGATGAAGACTGGAGAAGAATGAGAGGTATGGAAATCCAATCTGTAGGTATTGCCAATATAAGCTATGACGATGAATCCAAAGAATTAATTAATATGAGAAACAAAGGAGCCATGCTAGGGGACCCAACTGTAAGGGAAGGCTATGTCCAAGGCTCTATAGCTAGGGGTTTAGAAGCTGCAGGGTCCAACGAAGGAGGTTCTGCCACAGCCTTTATGGGTATGGGGATAGGCATGCAGGGTGCAGGTAACTTTATGGGTGCTGCATCTCAAGCAAACCAGAGACAAATGGAAATCCAAGAGGCTCAAAATCCTCCTAAGAATCAATGGTTCTGTACAAATTGTGGTGCAAAGAATTCAGGTAATTTCTGCTCAGAATGTGGAACCAAGAGGCCAACAGCTAATGTGTGTACTAACTGTGGCTATAAGCCATCTGGCCCAACTCCAAACTTCTGCCCAGAATGTGGCCATAAGTTTTAGGGGTGACAGGTATGCCTACCAAATCTTATAAATGCCCTAGTTGTGGGGCAGGAATTCATTTCAAACCTTCCATAAATAAGTTTAAGTGTGATTTTTGCTTAAGTGAATATACTGAAAAGGAAATAGATGAATTTAACCGACAAGACCACAAACATGAAGGAGAAGTGGAACTTGTATCATACCAATGTAATAGTTGTGGGGCCAATGTAGTTACGGATGATACTACTACAGCCACCTTTTGTTACTATTGCCACAACCCAGTCATCATATCCCATAGGTTAAAGGGTGAGTTTAAGCCTAATAAGCTAATCCCCTTTACCATCGATAAGGATAGTGCAATGAATAAATTCCTAGCTTGGGCGAGAAAGAAGAAATTTGTCCCCAATGATTTTTATAGAGAGTCCCAATTGGAAAAAATGTCTGGCATCTATTTACCTTATTGGTGGGCTGACTGTGAAGTGGATATAGATTACATTGGAGAAGGGGTAAATGTTAGGGTATGGCGTAGTGGAGACAGGGAATATACGGAGACAAAAAAATACGAAATAATAAGAAAGGGCAAGGTAGATTTAAACAATATTGGTGAATTAGCCTTTACTAAGATAGATCAGGCCCTCTTAGATGGTATAGCCCCCTATAATGAGGGAGAGGCTAAGGAGTTTTCCATGCCCTACCTATCTGGTTTTTTCGCAGAGCAATATGATATTGAAAAGGATAAGGTAGCCCCAAAGGTTGAAGATAGGGTCAAGAGATATTCAAAATATATAATAGATGAATCTATTATGGGATTTAATAGGGTCCATGAAAAGAGAAATAACTCTAAGATTTCTTACAAAGGATGGAGTTATACCCTCTTACCTGCATGGATACTTACCTATATTTACAAAGGAAAAACCTATGTCTATGCAGTAAATGGGCAAACAGGTAAGTCCTTTGGAGAATTGCCCTTCTGTAAGGAAAAGGCCCTGAAGGTATCAGCTATTATCTTTGCTGCTAGCTTTGCAACTCTATTATTAGGGGGGTGGCTAATATGGTAGGATTTACTAGGAGGTTATTACTTATAATACTCCCCTTAATCCTTATACTTACCTTTAATGCCACAAATGTACATGGAGAAAAGACCTTAGTATTTGATGATGCCATGCTTTTCACAGAGGAAGAGAGGCTAGCCTTAGGAGAAGAGCTAGGCAAGTTATCAAGTGAATATAAGATGGATATTGTCATAGTTACCACTGCAGACGCAAAGGGAAAAACATCTAGGGAATATGCAGATGATTTCTTTGATTATGGTGGCTTCGGAGTAGGACCTGACTATGATGGTCTTCTATTCTTAATAGATATGGATAATAGGGAGGCCTATATATCCACATCAGGTATTGCTATTAGGTATTTAACGGACTTAAGATTAGATAGGATCTTGGATAGGGTCTTTGATGAGGGCCTAGTAGACGGAGACTACTATGGTGCAGCCATGGCCTTTATAAAAGCTACTAGGACTTATCTTCAAGCAGGTATCCCATCAGACCAATACAATGAAGAGGAAGGATTTTTTAAACCTAATAAAATATCAGTCTTTGATGTAATTATAGGGGTAATTGGTGGCCTAGTAGCCAGCGGAGTATTTTACTTTTCTACAAAGGCAAGGTATAAAACTCCCCCTACCTATAATCAATATTCATACAAAAATAACAGTATAGTCAACATAGGGCCAACGACAGATAGGTTAATATATTCCCATGTTACCCATAGGGTTATTCCAAAACCATCTAATACATCGGGAAGGTCTTCTAGTGGAAGAAGTACTGTCCACAGGTCATCTAGTGGCAGGACCCATGGTGGTAGGGGAAGGAAATTCTAATGAAAAAATAATATGATCTTCAATAATATTTCTTAAGATTACTTAAGTTAGCAAGGAGCAAGACAATGGATAAATATATAGAGTTTGTAGATGTAAAAAAAGTATATAAAATGGGAGAAGTTGAAATAAATGCCTTAAACGGAGTAAACTTTTCTATAGAAAAGGGAGAGTTTGTCATAGTTGCAGGTGCCAGTGGAGCAGGTAAGAGTACCATATTAAATATCCTAGGGGGTATGGATAGGCCTACTTCAGGAAAGGTCATAGTAGACAATAAGGAGGTAAATAAATTCTCCAACAAGGAGTTGATTACCTATAGAAGATATGATATAGGCTTTGTCTTTCAATTCTACAACCTAGTCCAAAACTTAACTGCCAGGGAAAACTTGGAGCTGGCAACTCAAATATCTAAAAACCCATTGGACATAGATAAGGTTTTGGAAGATGTAGGCCTTTCCCATAGGAAAAATAACTTTCCTGCCCAATTATCTGGTGGAGAACAACAGAGGGTGGCCATAGCTAGGGCCTTGGCTAAGAATCCAAAGCTACTTCTATGCGATGAGCCTACTGGTGCCCTAGACTATAATACTGGGAAAGCCATATTAAAACTCTTACATGATACCTGTAAGAAAATGGGGATGACAGTAGTGGTTATTACCCACAACCTAGCCATAGCTCCCATGGGAGATAAGATTATTAGGGTACGTAATGGAATAATAGAAAGCCAAACCATAAATGAAAACCCTATTCCAGTAGAAAGGATAGAATGGTAATGATAAAAGCTGCATTATTAAAAGATATTTTCAGAGATATAAGGAAATCCCTAGGTAGGTTTTTATCCATTACCCTGATTATTGCCTTAGGAGTAGCCTTTTTTACTGGACTAAAAATAGCTCCCCAGGATATGAAGAGGACAGCTGACAAGTACTATGACGACTATAACCTAATGGATATTCGAATAGTATCTAGCCTGGGACTTACTGAAGATGATTTAGAGGAAGTTAGGAAGATAGAAGGGATAGAAAATGCCCTAGCTACATATACCATGGATGTTTTGGCTGAATATGAGGATAATGAAGTAGTTTTAAAGGTCCATGGCCTTCCAAAAAGCAATGGTATTAATAATGTTAAATTAGTCCAGGGAAGATTACCGGAAAAATTAGGAGAATGTGTTTTAGAAATTGGTATGAATGATTCTACTCTAGCCCCTATAGGGAGTAGATTTAAGCTTCAATCTGGTAGAGATAAGGACTTAAGTGAAGATTTAAAGAACACAGAGTATACAGTAGTAGGCTTGGTTCAGACTCCCTACTACTTGTCCTTTGAGAAGGGCAGTTCCAATATTGGTAACGGTCAAGTCAGGTCCTTCATTATGATACCAGAGGACAATTTTAAGCTTGAAGTCTACACAGATATCTATGCTACTGTAGAGGGAGTAAAGGAATTAAACTCCTATGGAGAAGAATATTTTCCCATAGTAGATAAGGTTACAGCTAGGCTAGAAGAATTAGCCAAGCTAAGGGAAAATGTTAGGTATCAGGAAATAATAGATGAGGCTACTGAAGAGCTGGATAAGGGAAAGGAAGAATATTTCCAAGAGAAGGAAGAGGCAGAGATAAAACTAGCTGATGCCCTGAAGGAAATAGGGGATGGGAAGGAAGAAATAGCCAAGGGAGAAAGGGAATTGGCTAAAAGGGAAAGGGATTTTCATAGGACTATTAAAGAAGGAAAAGATAAACTTGCCCAGGGAGAAGAGGAATTAATAAAGGGTGAAAAGGAATTTGAAGAAGCCTTAAAATCCTTTGAAGAAAACAAGGCCTTAGCCTTGGAAGGCTTTAAATCGGCAGAGGAAGAAATAGGAAAATGGGAAGAGGCCATAGTTGAGATGGAAACTGCCATCCAAGGGATTAATATGGCATTAGGAAACCCCTTGCTGCCAGAAGAAGAAAAGATAAGATTAAATATAGAGTTGGATAATATTTCTGGTATCTTAGCCAGTACTAAGGAGGCTGTAGAAGCTGGTAAAAAAGAATTGGAAAGTAAAAAACACCAGTTAGTTATGGGAGAAGAGGAACTAGCCAAGGCTAAAGAACTTCTAGAGTCTTCAAGAAGGACCCTGGAAGAAGAAAGGGAAAAACTATTAGAGGGTGAAAGAGAAGGCCTTAGACAGATTAGGAAGGCTAAGGAAGATTTAGAAAAGGCTAAAGCTGATTTAGCTAAAGGAGAAGAAGACTACTTAGAAGCCAAGGAAAAGGTAGAAAAGGAATTAAGAAAGGCCTGGGAGGAAATAGAAAAGGCGGAGAAGGAAATCCAAGACATAGAAAAAGGCAAATGGTATGTATTGGATAGGAATAGCCACTATTCCTTTGTGGACTATAAGGGGGCTGCAGATAGGATAGATGCCTTGTCAAAGGTATTCCCATTATTTTTCGTCCTAGTTTCAGCCCTAGTATGCCTAACCACCATGACTAGGATGGTAGATGAGCAAAGGGTAAATATTGGTACTTTAAAGGCCTTGGGCTACGATAGGGGGGCCATAGCTTCTAAATATATAATCTATGCCTTTGCAGCCACTTTGCTGGGATGTGTATTGGGTATTTCCGTAGGGTTTACCCTATTTCCAACAGTAATATTTAATGCCTATGGGATAATGTACATGCTGTCCCCTGTAATCCTCTACTTCGATGGATTTCTAGCCTTAGCAACCTCCTTAGTTGCCATTGGACTGACTACTATTACTGCCTTTTTAGCCTCTAGCAATGAGTTAAGGGAAACTACAGCTGCCCTAATGAGACCAAGGGCACCAAAGCCTGGAAAGAGAATACTTCTGGAAAGGATACCCATTATATGGAATAGGTTTAATTTCAGTGGTAAGGTAACTATTAGAAATATATTCAGATATAAAAGAAGGTTTTTCATGACTGTTATTGGAGTAGGGGGCTGTACAGCCTTAATCCTTGCAGCCTTTGGTATTAGGGATTCCATTAGGGATGTAGTAAATACCCAGTTTGGAGAATTATTCACCTATGATATAAGCATAGGATTAGATTCTGATGGAGTTAGGCACCTATCGGATGATAGGATACTAGGCTATGAACTGCTAAGTAAAGAAGGGGGAACCATTACAGGCAATTCCATATCAAAGGATATTACTGTCCTTGTACCAAAGGATATAGATGATATTAACCAATATATAAGGCTTAGGAACCGTAAGACTAAAGAACCCATCTATATAGAGGAAGAGGGAGTTGTAATTACAGACCAGCTTAGTAGGAGTTTGGGTGTGAAGGTTGGAGATGAAATCCTCCTTAAAAACAGTGATGATAAGGAAAGTAAGGTAAGGATAACTGGTATTACAGAAAATTACCTTTTAAACTATGTATACCTATCACCTGACCATTATTATGAACTATTCAAAAAAGACCTTGAATATAACGAAGCCATTGGACTCGTAAGGGAAAAGACAAAGGAATTTGAAGATAGGCTTTCAAGGGATCTTTTAAATAAGGAAGGTATCACAAATGTGAGCTTTAATACCATAATAAAGGAAGACTTTGAAGACACCATAAAAAGCTTAAACTATGTAGTAATGGTTATGATCCTATCAGCAGGAGCCCTAGCCTTTGTAGTCCTATACAATTTAACCAATGTAAACATATCTGAAAGGATAAGGGAAATTGCTACCATAAAGGTCTTAGGTTTCTATGATAGGGAGGTATCAGCCTATATCTATAGGGAAAATACTGTACTAACACTAATAGGAACCCTCCTAGGCCTTGTATTAGGGGTATTTCTTCATAGGTATATAATGATAACAGTGGAGATGGATAATATAATGTTTGGATTAGAAGTAGACTTTAAATCCTACCTTATATCCATCCTACTGACTCTAGGCTTTGCCTTATTTGTAAACCTAGCCATGTATTATAAGCTTAGAAATGTAAAAATGGTAGAATCCCTAAAGAGTATAGACTAAATATTTTGAAAGTCGTAGGTCAATCCTAGGACTTTTTTTCTACAATTTTACCATGAAAAGCCGTTTTCCTATATTACAGCCCCTCTACTTGGGTATATAATATTATATTGAAAAAAATCCAGATTATTTAGTTATTTATATATATAAATACAAAAGAAAAAGTATTAAAGAAAGGAGTATAGTAGATGTTTGCATTTAAAAAGGATAATCTTTGTGATGAGGCTCAATGTATTATCTCCTATGTGGAAGATCTAGTATCTGGGAAGGAGGTAGAGGAGCCTAAAGTAGAATACCATATACATAAGGACATGTTAAAAACCATTAACTCCCTACTTAATAATGAGAGGAAGATGGCAGAATCCGCCAAAGAAATCCTAGAAGTAACGGCCTCCATTAGTGATTTTGATATGAATATGAGCCATATATCAGAAAAACTACTAGACTTTTCCCAACAAATGTCTGTAATGAGTGAATCCAATCTTGCCATAGTAGAGGAAACAAATGCCAGTATGCATGAAGTAAATGAGACAGTAAACGAAGTTACAGATACTCTAAATCACCTATCTGGGCAATCGGAGAAACTATTGGAAACCAATAATGAGGGGATAAAAGAGTTACTTGAAGTTGCAAAGCTAAAGGAAACGGTTTTAGAACATGCTAATATTATGAAGGAACAGATTGATGAGTTAATTGAAATGACTAAGAAAATCTATCAAATAGTAGAGGGAGTAGGGAAAATAGCTGATCAAACAAACCTCTTGGCATTAAATGCATCTATTGAGGCTGCTAGGGCAGGAGAATATGGTAGGGGCTTTGCAGTAGTGGCAGATGAAATTAGAAAACTTGCAGATGATACCAAAAAGAACTTAGATGGTATGAATATATTTGTAGGGGATATTCAAAGGTCAGCCAACGAAGGGAAAAAAAGTATGGAGACCACCATAGTATCAACTAACCAAATGAGCTCTCAAATAGATAATGTAATACTAACAATCCAGGAAAATGTGGAAATGTTAAATGATTCTATTAAAGATATAAAGGATATTAACACATCCATGGAAGGAATAAGAGTAGCTACAAATGAGATAAATTCTGCAATGGAATCAGCCAGTAGGGAGGCTGAGGAGTTAAGTAACATGACCGTGAAAATAACTGACTATGCAATGAAGAGTAAAGATTATGCTAAAAACATAGCGGAAATTGATAATAAGCTTTCCTTAACCACTAGGGATATGATGCATGCTTTATCTGGTGGACAAAATTCTCTTAGTGATGAAGATATACTTATTATAATAGAAAAGGCCTTAACCTCCCACAGGGATTGGGTTAAGAGGCTAAAGGGTATGGTAGATAATATGGAGGTAATACCTATTCAGACCGATGGCAATAGGTGTGCCTTTGGCCACTATTATAATAGTGCTCTTATTCATAATTCCAAAATATTAGATTTATGGAGAAGTATAGACCAAGTCCATCATGGTGTTCATAATGGGGGAGACGATACCATAGCAGCCATAAAATCAGGAGATAGGGATCAGGCCATCTACCATTTTAATAGGACTAAGGCTAAAAGCGAAGAAATGATAGAAATCTTAATCAAAATCAAATCACTACTTACTTAATAAATTCGAGACTAATTATAAGAAGATAGGGACTTAAAATCCCTATCTTTCTTGTATGTAGTCTATTATATAATAAACTTTTTAGATAAATATGGAAAAAGAATTGAACTTTGATATAACCTTTACTAAATAGCAAAAAAAGGGATATAGATGATGTTATTAAGAGTAAAGAAAAATTCTCCATAATCATGCTTGATATCGATTATTTTAAGGATATAAACGATATCTATGGCCACCTGGCTGGAGACTTAGTACTAAGAACTCTGGCAAATATCATAAGTGCAAATATTAGAAAGGGTTATGACTGGGTTGCCAGATATGGCGGAGATGAATTCATTATTTTCCTAAAAAATGCAGATAGTAAAACAGCTAATAATATCATAAAAGAGATTCAATTTGATTTTAAGTACAGTAATATCAGATTTGACAACTACTTAATCCAAACGACTATTAGCTTTGGCAGCTATACCCATAATGGGAATTTAGGAAATATGGATGATATTCTAAATATGGTAGATATAAACTTAAATATGGCTAAGAAATCTGGTCGAAACATGATCATATCGTCTTGATTTTTTGCAAAGGTTAAAGGGGGATAAAAATGGATTATCAATGTGA
Source organism: Tissierellia bacterium (assembly GCA_012519355.1). GTDB lineage: Bacteria > Bacillota > Clostridia > Tissierellales > Tissierellaceae > JAAYFT01. The sequence goes on from JAAYQJ010000229.1 coordinate 11,089, forward strand.
AGCTACGAATACATGTGGATATTCTCCCGTCAAGGTTTTTATCCATAGCGTAAACAGGCTAAAAATGCATTTCCACAGGGAATTAGAGATTATATTGGTCTTAAAAGGGTCCATCTATGTCCGAATAGGACCTGATAGATATTTATTGAAGGAGAATGACTTCATATTAATAAACAGTGGTGAAATACATAACACGATAAATACAGGTGAAGACAATATTTGCTTAGCATTGCAAATAGATATAGACCATGTAGAAAAATTCTATCCTTCATTTAGTAAAAAAATATTTAAATGTAGGTCTTTCCTATATGAAAAAGACAAGCAGAAAGAACTCGATGTAATAAGGGGATATTTGGCCAAGATAGTATGGGATATGAATAAAGATATGGAGGGTAATAGGTTTAAAATTGGAAGTGATGTGCTACTGATTTTAGATTATATAGTCAAAAACTGTGATTACTCCATTTTAGAAGAAAACTTGGAAGATATTTATAAAAATGTCAACAGAATGAATAGCATTTTAAAATTCATTGATGATAACTTGGATAATGGTGTATCTTTAAAGGATGTGGCAGATAATGAAAGTCTAAGTATATATTATGTATCCCGATTCATAAAAAAATACTTAGGTATAACATTTCAAGAATATATCAACTTAAAAAGGTTAGATAAGGCTGTTTTTCTTTTAAGACATACCAACAAATCCATTACAGAAATTGCCCTTGAGAGCGGTTTCCCCAGTATAAAATCCCATAATAATATGTTCAATAAAGCCTTTGGAATTTCTCCTACTGAATTTAGGAAAAGAAATTTTGCCCAAGAGAACTTGTTAAACGACTTAGAGGCAGATATAACAAAAATTAAATCCAAGACCTATTTAGATGTAGATAGGGATACTGCTTTTTCAAAGCTATTCTCATATTTAGACCTAACCAAAGACCAAGTAGAAGACAGAAGGGAAAAGATTAAACCAAGGAAGAGTATTAATGCAAATATTACTAAAGAGGGAAGGTATCATAACTATTACTGGAAAAACCTAACCACCTTTGGAAGGGCAGCAGAAGGCATTAGGAAGCAATGGCAAACTCAACTAGAAGAAGTCCAAAGGGACCTAGACTTTAAGTATATAAGGTTTCATGGGATATTCTCCGATGAAATGATGGTTTTCAACTACGATAATGATGGAAACATTGTCTATAATTGGTCATATGTAAATGAATTGTTTGATTTCTTTAAAAAGGTAAATATTAAGCCCTTTGTTGAATTGGGGTTTATGCCTAGTGAAATAAAAAGCTCAAATGAAACCATGTTTTGGTGGAAGGCAAATATTTCTCAACCTAAGGATATTAGCCTATGGACAGACATGGTAAAGGAATTTATCAGGAACTGTATCAATAGGTATGGCTTAGAAGAAGTAGAATCCTGGTATTTTGAAGTTTGGAACGAACCAGAATTAGAGTATGTATATTGGATTGGAGGCAAGGAAGACTATTTTAAATTCTATAAAGAAACAGCCTTAGCCATAAAGTCCATTTCAGATAAAATTAAGGTAGGGGGGCCTTCCATCACCCACCAAGCCCTTAAGGATAGTACTTGGTTACAAGAGTTCTTAATATATTGTAATGATGCACCCTTAGACTTTGTAACCCTTCATATTTATCCTGAGAGTTATTCCTCAGATGAGACAGAGGGATTGATAGCTAGGATAATGGAAGGAGAAGATATTTTAGATTTGGCTAGGGAGGCAAAACAATTAAAACCAATATACTTTGGTAAGGACCATACCTATGACACACTTAAATCAGCTAGAGATTTTATTAAGGATAATTCAAATAAAGAATTGGAGCTGCATGTAACTGAATGGAGCGCATCAGCCATTCCTAGGAACTTAATAAGCGATACTGCCTATGTGGGAACTTTTATCATTAGAAATGTATTGAATTCAATAGGTCAAGTAGACTCCCTAGGATACTGGACCTTTACCGATATAATGGAAGAAATGAAAGCTGGTATCTCCCATTTTCATGGAGGCTTTGGTTTAATAAATAAGGAAGGTTTAAAAAAGCCCTCTTATAATGCCTATTACCTATTATCTAAGCTGGGACCAGAAATTATTGAGCAGGGAGAGGACTTTATAATTACAAAAAAGGGAGAAGATATACAAGTCCTTATCTATAACTTTGCATATTTTGATGAGCTTTTCACAAGGGGAGATATATCTTTACTTACAATGAAGGAAAGGTACCTAATCTACGAACAAAAAGACCCAATGGAAGTCCAGCTTAATCTTGAAGGCCTTAGGGGTAGGTACAAGATAACTAAATATGAGTTAAATAGAGAACACGGCTCTGTTTTCGATGAGTGGGTTAGGATGGGAATGCCAGAAAATATGACAGAAGAAGAAATAGGCTATCTAAAGGGGAAATCATCCCCTAAGATGACAGTAGAATATGCAGAAATAGATGAGAACTATATAACAGATTTATATATTCCAGTACATGGTGTAGTATTAATTACATTAAACAAGCAAATATGAAAAAGGCATTGGAAGGCAAAGGGCCTTGGATTAATATATTGTGATAAACAAAATTAAGTAAAAAGTGGGGAATTTTGTGTACTACAAGAAAACTAATAGGATACTTATACTAGTTATCCTAGCAATGCTATTTCAAATCATAGCACCTGTAGCAGAAAGTATAAAAGAAAGAATGGATAGGTGGACCAATAGAGAAACCAGTAATACAGTTACAATTGTATAGAGATGGAGAGAAATTTGGAGACCCAGTAGATTTGGAGGGTACAGAGGAAACTCCATGGACTTATACTTGGAAAGATTTAGACAAGACTGATATTGAAGGGAAAGAATATGAATATTCAATTGATGAGGTAAAGGTACCAACATATTATAGAAAGTCAATATCAGAAGATGGATTGACGGTTACCAATATTTATAGTCCACCATCTGGACCATATATCCCACCAACAGACCCAACGGATTCAGAAGAGCCAGAGGAGCCAACGAAGCCTGAAGAACCAGAAGAAACTGACGACCCAGAAGAACCAGAGTTACCAAACCCAACAGATCCTACAGACCGAGATGATCCAATAGAATCTACAGGTGCAGATGAAGGTGAAGAAGATATCTTCTTTGAAATTGATGAAGACACTCCATTAGGTAAGTTTGATGACGATGATGATACTCCATCAGATGATGTGGAGATTGATATCTTACCAAAAACAGGAGAAAGCAGCAAAGTATTCTTCTATATCATAGGACTATTATTTATTCTAATAGGACTAATGATATCAAAGAGAAAAACAGCTTAGGTAAAAGAGGCAGAGAAGATTCTCTGCCTCTTTACAAAGCAATAGGTAGGTTAGAAAAATGAAAAGAATGTTTATCTCAACTATATTAATATTAGCAGGCTTATATATTATGGGATATCCTAAAATAATTGAAATCTTTCATGAACAGCATCAGCAAAAGCTTATAGAAGAATGGGAAGATTCCTTAAGTATCATAGACCATGGGTATATGGAAGATGAAGAGGACATAGGAGATATAATAGAGACTCAAAACGTAAATTATCAAGAAGAAAATCCCACAGTAGGGCAAGACCTAGTAGAGATAGAAGTTGAAGCTATAGATGAAGAAAAGAAAAATGAAAAGGACGTATATCTACAATCTATTCAAATGATTAATTGGAATGGTGAAATGGAAGCCATAAAAAAGGCTGAAGATTTGACTAAGAACGCTAAAACTAATATGGAGAAAGTTGCAGCAATCTATAACTATATTATAAAGAACATTTCTTATGATACAAAAAAGGCAAATATAATTAATAGAAAGTCAAACTATATACCAGACATAGATAAAATATTTGAGGCTCAAATTGGTATCTGCTATGATTATGCATCACTATTTGCTGCCATGCTAAGATCTCAAGGTATACCAACTAAATTGGTAATGGGGTATAATCAGGATATCAATGAATACCACGCCTGGAACGAAGTTTATATAGAGGAGATAGACCAATGGGTCATCATAGATACAACCTATGATGCGGGTATTAATAATATGGAAAAAGTATCTATGATAAAAGATGCAAAGGAATATAAGCCTGAAAAGTCCTATTAAAAAAGATGGAGATTTTACTCTCCATCTTTTTTTCCTATTATGGGTAACCTATCTTTTTTCTTTCTAATAAACCTGCCTATAACAAAAGCTGCTACAACCAATATAATTCCATATGGAAGGAAGTAGATTATAGAAATAAGGAAGCTTTCAATATTTTGAGTGAAGTAGTAAATAGAATTTTTGAAGGCATTGGCCAATTTTGCAAAAAATGGAGTCTTTACATTTTCTCCAGGAGTTAATTTTGCCACTTCCCTAAGCTCTAGATGGACTGTAGAATAATCCACCTTATCATCCATTTCCATTAAGTCAGCAGTTAAGTTTTCCTTTTGATATATAATCTCACTTAACTGATTTTCAAGGGCAATTATATCTTCCATTTTTTCTGCTTTTTCAAGTAGGGAAAGTATTCTTTCTTCTTTAGTTTCCAGTACCCTTAGTCTGGATTCAGTATCCCTATAAGATTTAGTAATATCCAAC
>JAAYQJ010000035.1 GCA_012519355.1 Tissierellia bacterium
AGCAGATATAGATACATTAGATATTAGGCATTTAATATTTATAGATAAAAGTTTAGAAAACGCATTAAGTAGTAATTTAGATGAAAATCTAGATAAGATAGATATTAACTTAGATAATAAGATAGCTAATGATATAAGCGATAAAATAAAGGATTATATTAAAAATGATTTACAATTGGTGAATGACCAAAGCCTAATAAAGATTACAAGTTTTCTTTTAAAAAACAATTTAAAGCCAACACTTAGGAATATTAAATACATTAATAAACTAGATACTAGTCCTGAGGAGTTTTTTAGGGAGATACAAGAAATATTCTATTTAGATAAGAAAGATGTAACTTATAAGATAGATACTAAGCCTAGTGAAGAATATGAAAATCCTACTGGATTAAAATTTATATCAACAAAAGAAGAGAATTTAGATAAACTTAATAAGATAATTGTGGAATTAGGTAAAGAAGGCAAAAAAGATTTAGAAAAAATAGAAGAGTTAGAAAATAAAATTGATTTTTTAAGAGAACTAAATAAAGATATAAATTTCATGTTTTTCCCCTTAGATTTTGGTGCGAAAGAAAGACTAGAAGGCTTGATGACTTTTATAAAGGAAAGAAAAAAAAGAGGATTAGGAGAAAAAATAAATATTTTAATAAATTTAAATACAGAAAACTTGGGAAATATAAGGATTTATTGTACTTTAATAGGGGATAATTTAGGCATAAAAATGAGTGTAAGGGAAGAAGATTTAGAATTTTTTAAATCTACTGAAGAAAAATTGATTGAAAAAATATTAACAATAGGCTATAGTTTAAAGGGGATTGAATATATTATAGATGAAAAGATTTCTATAATTGATTCCAATGTTATAAAGCCAAGTTCTTCATATGTATTAGATTTGAAAGTGTGATTTTATGTTAAATAATAATGATTTAAAGAATAAGGAATCAAAAAAAGCTGTTGCACTTAGGTACAAGCCTGGTGATAATGCGCCAATTGTAGTTGGGAAGGGGAAGGGGCTTGTAGCTGATAAGATAATTGAAAAAGCCTTAGAAGAAGAAATTTATATTCATCAAGATGTAGAACTTGTGAATAGTCTCATGGACTTGGAGATTAGTGATGAAATCCCTGAAGACCTTTATGAAGTCTTGGCAGAGATTATTTTTTATGTTTATGATTTAGATAGGCAAAGGGGTAAAGAATATGGCTAATAATCTTGAAAAGGGGAATAGGGGGGAATCAATAGCGAAATCTTATCTATTATCAAAGGGATATAAGATTTTAGTCACTAATTATAGAACAAAACAGGGTGAAATAGATATTGTAGCCCTATTTACTAGTACATTAGTATTTATAGAAGTAAAGACAAGAACAAGTTCAAATTTTGGATACGCTTATGAGGCTGTGAATAGAAGAAAACAGGATAGAATAATTAAATCCTCCTTCATATATATGAAAGAAAATAATTATTACAATTATCAATTAAGATATGACATAATAGAAATTTATTTGACAGAAAAAATCAAATTAAACCATATAGAGAATGCATTTTGTTGATAATGGTTATAAATTTGCATTTTTTCACTATTACCCAGGGAATGTGATAGTTAATTAGAAAGGGGTCTATTATGTATTCTAATATTAAAACATGTGTATTACATGGGCTCAACGGAAATATAATTGATGTAGAAACTGACTTATCAAGGGGATTACCAGTATTTAATATAGTTGGACTTCCTGACACTTCTATTAAGGAATCTAAGGAGAGGGTAAGAACAGCTATAAAAAATAGTGGATATGAGTTTCCATTAAGCAGAATAACTATAAATTTAGCTCCTGCAAATTTAAAAAAGGAAGGTTCACAAATGGACTTAGCCATTGCCATCGGAATTCTAAAATCCTCCAACCTTATCCAAGACGATAATTTAAAGGATATAGTTTTTATTGGAGAGCTTTCCTTGGAAGGCAAAATTAACCCAGTAGAAGGGGCCCTTCCTATGGTTATTTCAATGAGAGAAGCAGGAATAAGTAAATGTGTAATTCCCTATTTTAACAGGGAGGAATGCAGTGTAATTGAAGATATGGAAATCATACCAGTAAAATCTTTAAATGAAGTCGTAGACTACCTCAATGGAGAATTTCATATAGATTCATATATCAGTGAAAGTAGGTATTCTCATAGCAAGGAAATGGATTTTTCAGTAGATTTCTCAGACATTAAAGGTCAAGAAAGTTTAAAAAGAGCTTTAGAAGTAGCCGCGGCAGGCTCCCATAATATACTGATTATAGGGCCACCTGGAGCTGGGAAAACCATGGCAGCTAGAAGACTGCCGACTATAATGCCAAAGTTGACTTTTGAAGAAGCTATAGAGGTTACAAAAATTTATAGTATTGCAGGTCTTCTACCATCCAATTCATTAATTGAGGAAAGACCATTTAGATCACCCCATCATACTGCTTCTTCAGTATCTCTAATTGGGGGCGGAAGAATACCAAAACCTGGAGAGGTTTCTTTAGCCCATAACGGAGTATTATTTATGGATGAATTACCTGAATTTCCTAAGTCTGTACTGGAAGTTCTTAGGCAACCCTTAGAAGATGGTATGGTAACTATAGCTAGGGCTAATGGTACCATAACCTATCCTGCTAAGTTTATGTTAGTAGCTAGTATGAATCCTTGTCCATGTGGATATTATGGTGATCCTTTACACCAGTGTACTTGTACACAGGCTAATATAGATAGATATTTAGGAAAGATTAGTAACCCATTGTTGGATAGAATAGATATTCATATAGAAGTACAGCCAGTTAAGTATAGTGACCTTACTGATAAGGAAAAAGTAGAAGATTCCTCAACTATCAGAGAAAGGGTTAATAAGGCAAGAGAAATCCAAATAGAAAGATATAAAAACAAAAATATATTTGGTAATTCCCATATATCTAATAGGGATATTAAAAAATTCTGCAAGTTAACCAAAGATGCAGAGGATATTCTTAACTTGTCCTTTAACAAGTATAAGTTTAGTGCTAGAACATATAGTAAATTGTTAAAGGTATCTAGAACAATTGCAGATTTAGATGGGGAAGAATTAATCCAAGATAAACATATATTGGAAGCTATTAGGTATAGAACTCTGGATAAAAAATATTGGGGGTAGGGTATGAAAATCTCGGATAGAGAAATTTTAATCTGGCTTAATAGTATAGGTTTGAATAATAAAATCATTAATAAAATAAAATCTCATTTTGGAAAGTTATGTGAGTTTTGGGAAGCAGAAAATGATGAGATTAATAAGATTGATGGATTATTAGATGAAGTAAAAGAAAAAATATTAATAAATAAAAAAATAGAAAATATGGAGAAACTATTTTATAGGCTAGATAGGCTTAAAATTGATACCATAACTATTTATGACGAAAATTATCCAGCAAGTTTAAGGAATATATATGACTATCCAAATGTTTTATATGTTAAAGGGCAAATTCTAGAAGAAGATAATTTAGCATTAGGGATAGTAGGTTCTAGAAAAGCAACTGCCTATGGGAAATGGGCTGCAGAAAAGTTTACTAAGGAATTAGTTGAACTAGGAGTAACAATAGTTAGTGGATTAGCAGCTGGCATTGATACCATTGCTCACAAAACAGCTGTAAACGCTGGAGGTAGAACAATAGGCATTTTAGGTAATGGAATAGATGTAGTTTATCCTAAAAAGAATCTATCTCTTTATGGAGAAATTATGGAAAATGGGGCTATTATTTCAGAATTCCCCTTAGGAATTCCACCACTACCATATAATTTTCCACAGAGAAACAGAATTATAAGTGGACTATCTTTGGGTGTTATAGTAATTGAGGCTCAAGAAAAATCTGGTTCTTTAATTACAGCTCATCACGCATTAGAACAGGGAAAGGAAGTTTTTGCTCTACCTGGAAATATTAACAGTATATATAGTGGTGGAACTAATAAACTAATAAAAGATGGAGCAATACCACTTTTGGATATAGAAGATATTATTGAGGAAGTGTATGAGTTAAGGGAAAAACAAAAATCTAAGAAAGTAGATAGTATAGATTATTCTAATTTGAGTGAAACAGAGATTAAAGTTTTAGAATTATTAAAAGAAGGTCCCTTATATATAGATATAATTGCTTATAGAATAGGTTCAGATATATCTACGATTAATAGCGTCTTAACCATCTTAGAATTAAAAGGAATAATTAATGAATTACCAGGTAAATTATTTACTATCTGCTAATTCAATTTGGAGGTGTGTATTTTGCAAAAAAATTTAGTAATAGTTGAGTCCCCAGCTAAAGCTAAGACAATAGAAAGGTTCTTAGGCAAAAATTATAAAGTTGCTGCTACAATAGGGCATGTAAGGGATTTGCCAAAAAGTAGCCTCGGTATAGAT
>JAAYQJ010000036.1 GCA_012519355.1 Tissierellia bacterium
ACACGATTTCCAGTCGTGCGCCTTCGACCAACTCAGCCATCTCTCCATATTATTCTATCTCACAGATTATTATTATAACTAAAATTTTGCCCATTGTCAACATTTAATTCTAAAGCCCATAATTATATAGGTGTAATCTTGGGTTCAATCTGATATAATATATTATATTATGAAAATGTAGGTGACAATATGTATCAAGCCTTATATAGACAGTATAGACCAAAGACCTTCGATGAAGTCCTAGGTCAAAACCATATAACTAATATATTGAAAAATCAAATACAAAAGGGAAATATTGGCCATGCTTATCTTTTTTCAGGGACCAGAGGTACTGGAAAAACTTCTACAGCCAAGATATTTTCCAGGGCAGTTAATTGCCTAAATCCAAATAATGGCAACCCATGCAATGGATGTGAAATTTGTAAGGGAATATTAGATGAAAGCATAATGGACATTATAGAAATGGACGCTGCTAGCAACAGGAAAATAGACGACATCAGAGACCTAAAGGATAAGGTAATCTATCCACCTTCCAGAACAAGCTACAAGGTATACATAATAGACGAGGTCCATATGCTGACTACTGAAGCCTTCAATGCTCTGTTAAAGACCTTAGAAGAGCCACCAAAACACCTAATATTTATACTTGCAACTACAGAGCCCCAAAAACTACCTCAAACCATTTTATCCCGATGTCAAAGATTTGACTTTAAGAGGATAACTACAAAAGACATTATTGAAAATATGAAAAATATATGCAATAATCTAAAGATAGAAATAGAAGAAGAGGTATTAAGGCTTATTGCAAGAAATACAGACGGTGCCATGAGGGATGCCCTAAGCTTATTAGAGCAATGCCTATCCTTTGGGGAAGGAAAAGTAACTTATGAAGATGCAATCAGCATCTTGGGAATTGTAAATTTCGATACCATATTTGACATAGTAGATAATATAATAAATAAAAATATAGAGAAGACCTTGGAGATGATTGATGAAGTCATTGAAAATGGTAAGGACATACACCAATTTATAAAGGACTTTATCTACCATTTTAGAAACCTCATGATAGTAAAAACAACAAAGGACCCCAATGACTTAATAGAAGTTGAAGAAAGCTTACTTGAAAAATATATAGGACAAAGTAAGAATATAGATATAAACTTTATACTAAAAAGCCTGGATATTTTAACAACGGCAGATGAGAAGGCTAAGTGGTCATCTCAACCAAGGATAATATTAGAAATGGCAAGTATTCAGTTAACTAAATTAGGAGAAGACCTTTCCTTAGAAGAACGGATTAAAAGGCTGGAGATGGGCATAAGAATTGATAATACAAGTCCTGTTAAAAAGCCTGCCTTAAAGGAAACTCCAACTATAGATAAAACTCCTAATACAATAAGTGATACTCCAATTAAAAAGTCTACAGAGAATGCACCAAAACCAATAGAAGAAGTTGAAGAAAAGGAAGTCTTTGAAGATAATGGAGAAGAAATTAGCTTTGAACAGATAAAAGAGGATTGGGGAAAAATCCTACAAAGTGTAAGAACTATGATGGCAAGTACACATGCACTTTTAGTAGAGGGAGAGCTGATCAGCTTTTCAAAAAATATACTTACCCTAGGATATAAAGATGGTTTTGGATTCCACAAGGATGCAATTAGTAAACCCCATAACAAAGGCTTAGTAGAGAAGGCAATTTCCACTTATTATAAAAAGAATATTACCGTTAATTTTACAATGATTACTGAAAAGCCAGATGTAAAAAAGGAAGAAAAAATAAATAAGGATGAAGCTATTAAAGAAGTCATAGACTTCTTTGGTGAAGATATAGTAGAAATAAAATAGAAAGGAGAATTTATATGGCAAGAGGAGGATTCCCAGGAATGGGTGGAAATATGGGTAACATGATGAAGCAAATGCAAAAAATGCAAAAGAAAATGGAAGAAATGCAACAGCAGCTTCAGGAAACAGAAGTAGAGGCTAGTGCAGGTGGCGGAGCTGTTACTTGCAAAGTAAATGGTAAGAAGGAAGTATTAGAGATTACCATAGACGAAAGTGTAGTAGATCCTGAAGATGTAGAAATGTTACAAGATTTAGTATTGGCAGCAGTAAACGAAGCCCTAAGAAAGGCAGACGAAATGATGGAAAGTGAAATGAGAAAACTAACTGGAGGAATGAATATTCCAGGATTGTTCTAATAGAAAGGAAGTAGGATAATGGAGCAGTATCCAATACCCATAGGAAACTTAATAGAGCAGCTGTCAAAATTGCCAGGTATAGGTAGAAAAACTGCTCAAAGGCTTGCCTTTTATATACTGGATATGGAGGATATAGAAGTTGAGAAACTATCTAAATCCATAGTCAATGCAAAGGAAAAAATAAGACTTTGCAGTATATGCTGCAATTTGACAGATGACGATCCATGTTATATATGTAAAGATACTAACAGGGATAAAACTACAATCTGTGTAGTGGAAGGTCCTAAGGATATTATAGCCATGGAAAAATCTAAAGAATACAAGGGTGAATACCATGTACTTCATGGAGTCATTTCCCCCATGGACAATGTAGGGCCAAAGGATATAAAGGTAAAAGAGCTTTTAGATAGGTTAACTGATGGGGTAGTCCAAGAGATAATCTTAGCAACAAACCCAACCGTTGAAGGTGAAGCAACAGCCATCTATCTGTCTAAGCTAGTAAAACCCTTAGGTATAAAAGTCACTAGAATAGCTCATGGCATTCCAGTAGGCGGAGACTTAGAGTATTTCGATGAAGTAACCATTACTAAGGCCATGGAAAATCGAAGGGAGATATAGTAGGATATAGTTTTTTGTCTCCATCAAATAAAGTCCTATCATTATGTAAATTCTCGATAGGAAGTAAATAAAGTTATATCAGGAAACATGGTTTATTAGGG
>JAAYQJ010000230.1 GCA_012519355.1 Tissierellia bacterium
AAATCTGTTAATGGTATGCATCCTGAAACTAGCCCAAGAAGACCTAATTTCGATAATTTAACTCCCATATATCCAAATGAAAGGTTAATACTTGAAACTGGCACTTCTGACCTAGACACTAGAATGATTGACTTGATTTCCCCTATAGGAAAGGGACAGAGAGGAATGATCGTGTCTCCACCAAAGGCTGGAAAAACTACCTTACTTAAAATGGTGGCTAATGCCATAGCTCAAAACCATCCAGAAGTTGAAATAATTGTATTGTTAATAGACGAAAGACCTGAAGAAGTTACTGATATGAAAAGGTCTGTAAAGGGGGATGTTGTATATTCAACCTTTGATGAGCTTCCCCAACACCATACAAAGGTGGCAGAAATAGTATTGGAAAGGGCTAAAAGACTAGTTGAGCATGGTAAGGATGTAGTTGTCCTATTAGATAGTATTACAAGACTTGCTAGGGCATACAATTTAACCATTCCAGCTACTGGTAGGACCTTATCAGGTGGACTTGACCCAGGAGCCTTACATAGGCCTAAGAGGTTTTTTGGTGCTGCTAGGAACTTGGAAGAAGGTGGCAGTTTAACCATTTTAGCCACTGCCCTGGTAGAAACAGGCAGCCGTATGGATGATGTTATATTTGAGGAATTTAAGGGTACAGGTAATATGGAGATACATTTAGATAGGAGACTATCTGAAAAGAGAATTTTCCCAGCTGTAGATATATATAAATCTGGTACAAGAAGGGAAGAATTACTATTAAGCCAAAAAGAACTGGAAACTATTTGGGGAATTAGAAAGGCTATGGGCAGTGCTACTACCCAAGATGTAACTGAATCCTTGATTGAATCTTTGGTGAAAACAAAGACCAATGAACAATTTATAGAAGATATTAGAAATAAAATATGGATTTAGTTGAAATATAAAAATTAATATGCTATAATTTAGTGGTTGAATTATGAAAAAATGTTTTTTTGCTATATACTAGCAGTTGAAGAGAGGTGAAATGAATGAAAACAGGTATTCATCCAGAATTTAAAGAAGCGACAGTTTCATGCGCTTGTGGAAATACTTTTAAAACAGGTTCTGTAAAAGAAGATCTAAGAGTAGAAATCTGTTCAGAATGTCATCCATTCTTTACAGGACGTCAAAAATTCGTTGAACGTGGTGGACGTGTTGAGAAATTCAAGAAGAAATACAATTTGGACTAATTTCTTCACAAACTAGGTTAGATGCAAAAACGCAACTAACCTTTATTTTTTAATTTTTTTGAAGATTTAGAAAACCGAATTTATATTGGCGAGTTGTTCGCCCGATGGGGTGATTAGATGAAAATAAAAAATTTAGATAGAGTTCCAAAACATATAACAAGCATCGGTGGCCAGGCTGTTATAGAAGGGGTTATGATGAGGGGACCAAAGGATGTGGCCATAGCAGTTAGGAAGCCAAATAATGAAATAGAGCTGAAGAAGGAAAGATTACAGACCTTAGCTATGAAATATAAAATATTTAAGCTTCCCTTTTTAAGAGGGGTCATAGGCCTTGTGGAAGCCTTAATGTTTGGCTCAAAAGCCTTGATGTTTTCAGCAGAATTCTTTGAGGATGAAGAGGAAGAAAGAAATCCTGATAAAAAGACCTTTACTGAGAAGATATTCAAAGACAAGGCTCAAGATGTTGAAATGTTTTTTACCATGGCCCTATCTATTGTAATAGCTATAGGTGTATTTATGGTATTACCAAGCTTTTTGACTAATTTCTTAAAGAATAGAATCCATACATCCATAGGCTTAAACCTTGTTGAAGGATTAGTGAGAATAATTATTTTCCTATTATATATAATAGGTGTATCAAGGTTGGATGATATAAAGAGGGTTTTTGAATATCATGGTGCAGAACATAAAACCATCCATTGCTATGAACATGAAGAGGAATTAACTGTTGAAAATGTTAAGAAATATCCTATACTTCATCCTAGATGTGGAACAAGTTTCCTATTTATGGTAATGATTGTAAGTATACTTGTACTATCCTTCTTTGGATGGCCTAATCCTATTCAAAGACTTCTTATTAGGATATTAATGTTTCCTGTAATTGCAGGTATATCCTATGAAATAAATAAGTTTATTGGTAGAAGTAATTCTAAGCTTGCTTATCTTCTATCCTATCCAGGCTTGATGATACAAAAATTGGCCACAGTAAAGGAACCAGATGATTCTCAAATTGAAGTGGCTATTGAGGCCTTAAAGGCAGTATTAACTGCTAACAAGGAAGAGGATAAATGGTAAGGATAGATGATTTAAGGAAAAGATATAAGGACAATCTTCAAGATGGAGTCCTAATACTTTCAAAGCTTTTAAATGTAGACAAAAGTTATATCTATTCCTTTGGAGAAAGGGAAGTTCCAAGGGAAATTGAAGATAGATTTATTGAATTGATGACAAAAAGGGAAGAGGGCTATCCCATACAGTATATCTTGGAAGAAAAGGATTTTATGGGCTTGAATTTCTATGTAAAAGAAGGAGTCCTAATCCCTAGATTCGATACAGAAACCTTGGTGGAATATATTATTGAATATATAAATGAAAACCATAGGGATAATAATATAAGGGTACTAGACTTATGCTCAGGTAGTGGAGCTATATCCTTAAGCATAGGCCATTATTGTAAAAACACCTTTGTCTATGGAGTAGATATATCAGAGGTGGCCATTGAAGTATCCAATATCAATAAGGAAAAATTCAATCTAACCAATGTGAGATTTTTAAAAGGTAATCTATTTAAGGCCCTAGAAGGTTTAGGTTTAGAGGGGCAATATGAAATTATAGTTTCAAATCCACCTTATATTTCAAAAGGAGAGATTGAAAGCCTTAGTAATACAGTAAAGGATTTTGAGCCCCTTTTGGCCCTTGATGGTGGCCAAGATGGGTTAGACTTTTATAGAAGAATTACTAAAGAAAGTAAAGGCTATTTAAAGAATGAAGGACTTCTCATATATGAGATTGGCTATAACCAAGGGGAAGATGTTAAAGACATCCTATTTAAAGAAGGATTTAAGGATATTTCTATTATAAAAGATTTGCAAGGACACGATAGGCTAGTATTTGGCTTTAAAAGAAATTGAAGTAGGTGACGGCATGGAGAATTTGATCAAATTATTTATATCATTTTTTAAGATAGGCGCCTTTAGTTTCGGCGGCGGATATGCTATGCTTCCCCTTATTAAAGAGGAAATAATTGATGTTCATGGTTGGCTAACTGGAACTGAGTTTATAGATATCATTGCAATATCTGAAATGACACCAGGGCCCATAGCTGTTAACTCTGCTACATTTCTAGGATATAAGGTGGCAGGAGTGATGGGCTCAGTGGTAGCAACTATTGCTGTAGTCCTACCTTCTTTTATTGTTATGAGTATTCTATATCATTTTATAGTTAAGTTTAGAAATACTCCTTATTTAGAATGGGTATTTTCAGGTATTAGACCAGTTGTCTTAGGATTAATTGCAGCAGCAGCTGTGACTGTGGCAAAGGGTGCCTTTATAGATATTAAATCAATATTGATTGGGGGCTTATTATTCTATATAGTTTCCTTTAAGAACTTCAATGCCATATTAGCCATAGTCTTAGCTGGATTCTTAGGTATATTACTCTACTAAAATAAGGAGGTTTTAGGATGCTATTTAAAATGTTTATTACTTTCTTTAAAATAGGTGCCTTTACCTTCGGTGGAGGATATGCCATGATACCTATTATTCAAGAGGAAGTAGTTAGCAAAAGGAATTGGATAGATGATAGTGAATTTATGGATGCTATAGCAGTTGCCCAAGGGTCCCCTGGACCTGTGGCTGTAAATACCAGCATATATGTAGGCTATAGGATAGGTGGTTTACCTGGAGCCTTATTAGCAGTCTTAGGTACTGTTTTGCCATCATTCTTAATTATCTTAGCCATTGCTACGTTTTTTTACCAATTTAGAAATTATACTATTATAGATAGGATATTTTTGGGTATAAGACCTGCAGTAGTAGCACTAATTCTATCTGCAGTGTATAAACTGATGAAGAAATCAAAATTTGGCTATAAAAGGTTACTTATTTCCTTAGGAGCCTTATTAGCCATAGTATTCCTAGATATAAGCCCTATTTATCTTGTAATAGCTGGTGGAGTAGGGGCGGTTATTTATAATAAAGTGAAAAGTGAATAGCAAATTGTGAGGTGAGTGAAAAATGTTAGACAAATTAAAAGCCATTGAAGAAAAATATGATGAATTAGGCAAGCAAGTTATAGACCCTGAAGTCATTAACGATAGAGAAAATTGGCAAAAACTAATGAAGGAACATTCAGACCTAGAGCCAATTGTATTGAAATTTAGGGAGTATGTAAAAATCCTTGATTCCCTAGAAGAAGCTAAAGAAATGCTTAGGGATAAGCTAGAGGATGATATGAAGGAATTGGTTAAAGAGGAAATTAAGGATTTAGAAGAAAAGGAAGAAGCCACTAGAGAGGAATTAAAGATACTATTAATTCCAAAGGACCCTAATGACCATAAAAACGTTATTGTAGAAATAAGGGCAGGTACTGGTGGAGATGAAGCAGCCCTATTTGCAGGAGACTTGTACAGGATGTACACCCGATATGCAGAAAGAAATAGGTGGAAAACTGAAGTAATGAGTGCCAATGAAATAGGTATAGGTGGATTTAAGGAAGTAATCTTTATGATAAAGGGTAAGGGGGCTTACAGCAGGTTAAAATATGAATCAGGAGTTCATAGGGTTCAAAGAGTTCCAGAAACTGAAGCCAGTGGTAGGATCCATACATCTGCAGCTACAGTAGCAGTATTACCTGAAGCAGAAGACGTGGATATTGATATCCAAGAAAAGGACTTAAAAATAGATATCTATAGGTCTTCAGGAGCTGGTGGTCAACACGTTAATACTACTGACTCTGCCGTTAGGATTACCCACTTGCCAACAGGTATAGTGGTGGCTTGTCAAGATGAAAGAAGCCAAATCAAAAACAGGGAAAAGGCTATGAAGATCTTAAAGACTAGATTATATGATAAGATGTTAAATGACCAAGCAGCAGAAAGGGCAGAAGAAAGAAAGGGCCAAGTAGGTTCTGGAGATAGGTCTGAAAGAATTAGAACTTACAACTTCCCACAAGGTAGGGTGACAGACCATAGAATAAACCTAACCTTATACAAATTAAATGCCTTTATAGATGGAGAACTTGACGAAATGATAGATGCCCTAGTTACATCAGACCAGGCAGCAAAATTAAGTGAATAACTTCTCTTTATGACTTCTCATAAAGAGAAGTTTTTATAACTTAAAAATGGGGGGACAGGTATGTCAAGAATTGAAAAGGACAAAAAAACCCTAGAATTTATGATAAGTTTGTATTGTGAGAAGAAGCATAAATTAGGGCTTGAAAATTGTCCAAGCTGTAAAGACTTATATGAGTACTCTGTAAAGCGGTTAGAAAGCTGTAGGTATGGGGAGGAAAAAACGTCATGTAAGAAGTGCAAGACCCATTGCTATCTTCCTGATAAGAGGGAAAAGATTAGGGATGTAATGAGATTTTCCGGTCCCAGGATCATCCTATATAAACCCCACCAGTATATTAGATACATATTAAATTCAAATGGGGGTAAGGCTAAAAATACAAAATAATACCTAGTACATATCCAATAATAGCAGCAATACTTGAAACCCTTCCCTTGTGAAGGGTTTTTCCTGTTGGAATCAAATCATCACATACTATATATAACATGATGCCACCAGCTAAGGCTAGACAGAAGGAAATTACAGTATTAGAAATCATTCCTAAATAGGCTCCAACAAAGGCACCCAGACCTGTTGGTGTCCCTGCTAATAGGCTAAATAACATTATCTTCCAAGGATTAACCTTATTCATACTAAAGGGCAGGGACATAGATATACCTTCTGGTATATTATGTAAGAGCATGGCTAAGGTAAGAACAAGACCAAAGTCAGTTACACCTACCAAGGTAGAGCCTAGGGCCAAGCCTTCAGGAAAGTTATGTAGGCCTATACTTAAAGCCAAGAGTATACCTGACCTCATATTGACCATATTAGTCAACCTGTCCAAGAGGTTTTCTAGGGTGACGATAACTGCAATTCCTATGCCTACACCTAATAAAACTATATAAACGCCACCTAAATAGAAGGCTTCAGGAAATAGGTGGAAGCTTACTATAAACATCATAAAGCCACCTGTTAATCCTAATAGAAATCCTAATATTTTATTAGTTTTCTTGATGAAAATTCCCACAAGACTACCTAGACCAGTACCCACAACACCTACCAAAAAACCAATTATACTAACTATCCATATATTCATTTTTATCCCCCCACTAATAGATATGAATAGAAGAAGGGGATTATTAGTTGAAATAAAAATTGCTTCAAATAATTAGGTATTGTGAATTGTGGATTAATCAATAATAATATATAATAGAAAAGATATACACAATTGAAGAAAATTGTCAATTGTGAATTGAAGAACGGAGGAAGTATGGATACTAAAATAATAAAAATAGATGAAAACAAATTGGATAGAAACTTAATAGAAGAAGCTGCCCAGATAATTAAAAAGGGTGGATTAGTTGCTTTTCCAACAGAAACAGTCTATGGATTGGGAGCTAATGGCCTTGATGAAAAGGCAGTTAAGAAAATTTTCATTGCCAAGGGAAGACCCCAGGATAATCCTCTAATCCTACATGTTCATTCCACAGACCAGGTTAAGGAATTAGTTGAGGAAATTCCACCAGTGGCAAAACTTTGTATGGAAAAATTTTGGCCAGGACCATTAACCATAATTCTAAAGAAATCCCCTAAGGTTCCAGAGGTAATTTCAGCAGGACTTGATACTGTAGCTATTAGGATGCCAGAAAATAATATTGCCTTAGACCTAATAAAAACATCCAATACACCTATAGCTGCTCCCTCTGCTAATACATCTGGTAAGCCTAGCCCAACATCTGCAGACCATGTTATAGAAGACTTAATGGGCAAGGTAGATATGATAGTAGATGGTGGAAATACTGGAATTGGATTGGAATCCACAGTATTAGACTTATCAACAGATATCCCCATGATTCTCCGTCCTGGTGGGATAACTTTAGAAGATTTGTCTAAATTTATCCCCAATATAAGTATAGATTCTAGTATAATAAAGGAAGATGAAAAAATTGTACCTAAGTCCCCAGGACAAAAGTATAGGCATTATGCACCAAAGGCAGAAATGCTTTTATTTAGTGGTCAAGTAGATAGTATTGTAGAGGCAATAATTGTTAATACTGAAAAGTATACAAGGGAAGGAAAAAGAGTTGGAATAATCTGTACTGATGAAACAAAGAATTTTTATAAAGAAGGGTTAATTATATCCATGGGCAGCAGAAATAACAAGGAATCAATTGCTAAGAACTTATTCAATATATTAAGGACCTTTGACCATTTAGAAGTAGATATAATCTTAGCTGAAGGCGTAGATTTATCCAATTTAGGCATAGCTATAATGAACAGAATGATGAAGGCAGCCTCTGGAAAAATCATTAAGCTTTAAAGGAGAGATTTTTCAATGAATGTTTTATTTGTTTGTACTGGTAATACATGTAGGAGCCCAATGGCTGAAGGCATATTAAGAGACCTAGCAGAAAAAAACAAGCTTGATATAGTAGTAAAATCTGCTGGTATCGGTGCATTTCCAGGAGACAATGCATCTATAAATTCTGTTAAGGCTATGGAGGAAATTGGCATAGACATATCTAACCATAGGTCTAGTCAAATAAATGAGGACTTAATCAAAGAAGCAGATTTAATACTTACCATGTCAAAGTCTCACAAGGATTTCCTAATATCTAGATTTCCATGGGCTAAGGAAAAGGTATTTACACTTAAAAACTATGCTCTTGGTATGGATAGAGATATAATGGACCCCTTTGGATTAAGTCTTTCTGTGTATGAGAATACTAGAGATGAGATTTATAAAGCGATAGAAGAGTTAATTAAGAAAATTGTCAATTTGTCATCCTGAGCATAAGCGAAGGATCTTACGAAAAAAAGACAAATCACTCGTTTCGTTTCAAGATTTGATGCCTTTTACAGCTCATTTGAAAACAGGAAATCAATGGGCCGCTTCGCTTAAACCCTGATTTCCAAAACAGTTTTCAAATTTCGCTGGAATGCATAACAAATCTCTCAAAGGCACTCGTACAATTTGTCATTTTTTTCTCACTGATTATGCGGGCTAAAGCAAGAACATAATAATTGTGAACTGTGAATTGTGCATTGTGAATTGACCCAAGCTGTCATCCTGAGCATAAGCGAAGGATCTTACGAAAAAAAGACAAATCACTCGTTTCGTTTCAAGATTTGATGCCTTTTACAGCTCATTTGAAAACAGGAAATCA
>JAAYQJ010000037.1 GCA_012519355.1 Tissierellia bacterium
TAAGGAAATAGGATTTAGGTATTCTACAAAAGGTGCCATATCTATTTCCATGGGAGATATATTTGTGCCTAAGGTTAAGGCTGAAATGCTAGAAAAGGCAGAACAAGCAGTAGATAAGTTTTAAAGATCCTATCGTAGAGGACTAATATCAGATGATGAGAGATATGAAAAGGTTATTGAAATATGGAACAGGACCACAGATGAACTGACAGATAGATTGATGGATGACTTAGACCCAATGAACAATATCTACATCATGTCTTTATCTGGTGCTAGGGGTAGTGTTAACCAGATAAGACAGCTGGCAGGTATGAGGGGACTTATGGCATCTGCAACAGGTAAAACCATAGAAATTCCTATTAAATCTAACTTTAGGGAAGGACTATCCGTATTGGAATTCTTTATCTCAACCCACGGTTCCAGAAAGGGATTAGCAGACACTGCCTTAAGAACTGCTGACTCTGGATACCTAACTAGAAGGCTAGTAGACGTTAGTCAAGATGTTATAGTAAGAGAAATAGATTGTGGTACTGATGAGTACCTACTGGTGAAAGCCTTTAAAGATGGTAGAGAAGTAATAGAAGACTTAAAGGATAGAATTGAAGGAAGATATGCCTTTGAAGATATAATAAATCCTGAAACTGGAGAAATAATAGTTAAAGCCAATGAAATGATTAATGAAGAACAAGCTGAACAAGTAGAAAAAGTTGGTATCACTGAAGTTAAGGTTCGTTCAGTATTAGGATGCAAGACTAGATATGGAGTATGTGCCCATTGTTATGGTAGAAACCTAGCAACAGGGGATAAGGTAAATATTGGAGAAGCAGTTGGTATAATTGCCGCCCAATCAATTGGTGAACCTGGCACACAGCTTACAATGCGTACCTTCCACACCGGTGGAGTTGCAGCAGCTGCAGACATTACTCAAGGTTTACCGAGGGTTGAAGAATTGTTCGAAGCAAGAAAACCAAAGGGTCTTGCAATAATAGCTGAAAATTCTGGTGAAGTTAGCATAAAAGAAGAAAAAAGGAAAAAAGAAGTGATTATAACTTCAGCGAATGGGGAATCTATGAGGTACAATATAGTATATGGAGCTAGACTAAAGGTAAGACCAGGAGACATAGTAGAAGCAGGAGATGAATTAACAGACGGTTCAGTTAATCCTCATGATATCCTAAAAATCAAAGGTGTTAAAGGAGTACAAAACTATCTAGTAAAAGAAGTTCAAAGAGTTTACAGGTTACAAGGTGTAGATATAAATGACAAACATATAGAAATCATCGTTAGACAGATGTTATCTAAGCTGAAGGTAGAGGAAGCAGGAGATACAGATATGTTACCAGGCTCCTTAGTAAACGTCTTTGAATTTGAAGAGAAGAATCAAAAAGCAGTAGAAAATGGTCTAACGCCAGCAACTGGTAGAAGGACATTATTAGGTATTACTAAGGCCTCCTTGGCTACAGACTCATTCCTATCTGCTGCATCCTTCCAAGAAACTACTAGAGTACTGACACAAGCTGCCATTGAAGGTAAAGAAGATAATCTTCTAGGATTAAAAGAAAATGTAATTATTGGAAAACTTATTCCTGCAGGTACAGGGATGAGAAGATATAAAAATATAAACCTTGTTGAAGAGGACGTAAATATAGAGATTCTAGAAGAATTAAATGTTGACAGTGAAAACAACTGATGGTAGAATGTATAAGTGTGCAAATTTATAATTACTTCTGGATAACATAATACAAAGATTATGTGGACTTTTGTCCACATAATCTTTGAAGTGTTAAAAGGAGGGAATATTTATGCTTTCAAAGTTGAAAACCAACAGTAAGATTGTTGGGACTAAGCAAGTAAAAAGGGCTTTAAATTCAGGAGAAGTTGAGGCTGTTTTTATTGCTAAGGATGCAGAAAGCAAAATAACCAATGAAATTGCTAAAATTTGCAATGATAAGCAGGTTCAAGTTATTTATGTTGAAAATATGAAGGAACTTGGAAGTGCTTGTGGTATTGATGTTAATGCAGCAACTGCTGCATTGCTAAAATAAATTAAAGGAGGTGCCTTGATGCCAACAATCAACCAATTGATTAGAAAAGGTAGAAAAAAGGTTGAATACAAATCTAAATCTCCAGCTTTAGGGATTAATCTAAACACTCTAAAAAAGAAGGAGACAGAAGTTAATTCTCCACAAAAAAGAGGAGTATGTGTTGCAGTTAGAACTGTTACACCTAAAAAGCCTAACTCAGCTTTAAGAAAAGTTGCAAGGGTAAGACTTACTAATGGTGAAGAGGTTGCTGCATATATTCCTGGGATTGGACACAACCTACAAGAACACAGTGTTGTTCTAATAAGAGGTGGAAGAGTTAAAGACCTTCCTGGTGTTAGATACCATATTATTAGAGGTACCTTGGATGCTTCTGGCGTTGACAAGAGAATGCAAGCAAGGTCTAAGTATGGAGCTAAGAAGCCAAAGGATAAGAAATAATAGTGCTTAAATGCAGGATTTATAATCCATTTATATAGATGCATTTTGGCGCGAATCGGTAGTTTTACCGAGTACCAATGAATCTACTTTATATGGTTAAGGAGGGAAGAATAGTGCCAAGAAAAGGACATGTACCAAAAAGAGAAGTAATGCCAGACCCAATATACAATGATACAGTAGTTACTAAGCTAATCAATGGCATAATGCTAGATGGTAAAAAAGGTATTGCACAAAAGATTGTATATGGGGCATTTGACTACATTAAAGAAAAAACTGGTGAAGATCCACTAGAAGTTTTCTATAAAGCAATGAACAATATAATGCCTGTACTAGAAGTTAAAGCAAGACGTATAGGTGGAGCAACATACCAAGTCCCAGTTGAAGTTAGACCAGATAGAAGAGAAACTCTTGGTCTTAGATGGTTAGTTAACTACTCAAGACAAAGAGGAGAAAAGACTATGGTAGAAAGACTAGCAAAAGAAATCTTAGATGCTTCAAACGGTATGGGCTCAAGTGTTAAGAAAAGAGAAGACACTCATAAGATGGCAGAAGCTAATAAAGCTTTCGCACACTACAGATGGTAGTATAATTTTGTTAATGTGTGGAGGGGGACCAAGAATCAAGAAGAAGGAGGAAAAATTGTGCCAAGACAAATCTCGTTGGAAAAGACTAGGAATATCGGCATAATGGCTCATATTGATGCAGGAAAAACAACCACCACAGAGAGAATTTTGTTTTACACTGGTAAGATACACAAAGTAGGAGAGACCCATGAGGGAGCAGCCCAAATGGATTGGATGGAACAGGAACAAGAAAGAGGTATTACAATTACCTCCGCCGCCACTACCTGTATGTGGAGAGACCATAGGATTAACGTAATCGACACACCAGGCCATGTGGACTTCACAGTAGAAGTAGAAAGGTCCCTAAGGATCCTAGACGGTGCAGTTGCATTATTCTGTGCTAAAGGAGGAGTAGAGCCTCAATCCGAAACTGTTTGGAGACAGGCAGATAAATATAATGTACCTAGATTAGCCTTCATCAATAAGATGGATATACTTGGAGCTGACTTTTTCAGAGCAGTAGACATGATTAGTGAAAGACTAAGCGCCAATCCAGTTCCTATACAGTTTCCAATTGGAAAAGAAGATACTTTTGTTGGAGTAATAGACTTAGTTAGAATGAATGCTAGGATATATAAGGATGATTTAGGTGAACAATTAGAAATAACTGAAATACCATCTGATATGTTAGCATTAGCTGAAGAATATAGAGAAAAATTGCTTGAAAGCATAGCTGATTATGATGAAGAATTAATGATGAAATATTTAGAAGGTGAAGAAATATCAGAGGAAGAACTTGTGAAGGCCATTAGGAAGGCGACAAACAAGGTAGCCATAACACCTGTTCTATGCGGTTCTTCCTATAGAAATAAAGGGGTACAACCTCTTTTAGATGCAATAATCGACTACCTACCTTCTCCTTTAGATATACCACCAGTAAAAGGTATGGGTTTAAATTCTGAGGAAGAAGAGGAAAGATTAGTATCAGACAAAGAACCTTTTTCAGCATTAGCTTTTAAAATTGTAACAGACCCCTTTGTTGGTAAACTTGCATATTTTAGAGTATATTCGGGTAGTCTTAAATCAGGTAGCTATGTTTTAAATACTACTAAGGGCAAAAAAGAAAGAATAGGTAGAATACTACTAATGCATGCCAACAAGAGGGAAGAAGTTGATGAAGTATTTGCAGGAGATATAGCTGCAGCTGTAGGATTGAAGGACACTTCTACAGGCGACACTTTAAGTGATGATAGCCATCCTATAGTACTTGAGACTATGGAATTTCCAGAGCCAGTTATCCGTGTAGCTATTGAGCCTAAGACAAAGGCATCTCAAGACAAAATGGCTACAGCTTTAGCTAAACTAGCAGAAGAAGACCCTACATTCAAGACTTATACAGACGAAGAAACTGGTCAAACTATTATTGCAGGTATGGGAGAACTTCATCTTGAAATAATAGTAGATAGGCTTTTAAGGGAATTTAAAGTTGAAGCTAATGTAGGAAGTCCACAGGTAGCATATAAAGAATCTATCCAAGCAGCTGCAGAAGCAGAAGGCAAATATGTAAGACAATCTGGTGGTCGTGGACAATACGGTCACGTAAAAATAAAAGTAGAACCACAAGAACCAGGAACAGGCTATGAATTTGTAAATGCTATAGTTGGTGGAGTAATTCCAAGGGAATTTATTTCAGCTGTAGACAATGGAATTCAAGAAGCTTTGGAATCTGGAGTTCTTGCAGGTTATCCAGTGTTAGATATAAAAGTTACTCTTTATGATGGTTCCTATCACGAAGTAGACTCTTGAGAAATGGCATTTAAAATAGCTGGTTCAATGGCTGTTAGAGATGCTATTATGAAAGCAAAACCAATATTACTTGAACCTATGATGAAGGTAGAAGTAATTGTGCCTGAAGAGTATATGGGTGATGTAATAGGGGATATTAACTCTAGAAGAGGTAAGATCGAAGGTATGGAATCAAGAAGTGGTGCTCAAGTAATTAGAGGCTTTGTACCACTATCAGAAATGTTTGGTTATGCCACAGACCTTCGTTCCAATACTCAAGGTAGAGGAGTATATTCCATGCAATTTGATCACTATGAACCAGTGCCAAATAATATTGCAGAAAAAATTATGGGTAATAAATAATCTGAGTTTATAATAAGGAGGAAATAAAATGGCTAAAGCAAAATTTGAAAGAACAAAACCACACGTAAACATAGGAACAATAGGTCACGTAGACCATGGTAAGACAACATTAACAGCAGCAATCACTATGGTACTAAGCAAAAGATTTGGTGGCGGAGAAGCAATATCCTACGATAACATAGACAAAGCACCAGAAGAAAGAGAAAGAGGAATTACAATCTCTACATCACACGTAGAATATGAAACA
>JAAYQJ010000231.1 GCA_012519355.1 Tissierellia bacterium
AGATGAGTAGACATTATATTATACCTATATTTGTTCCACACTTTGGATGTCCTCACGATTGTGTGTTTTGTAATCAGAAAAGAATAACTGGCTTATCCACTAATGTAACACCAATGGAAGTAGAAAAAATAATAGAAGAACACCTTGCTACATTTATACCAGACTCCTTTATTGAAGTTGCCTTTTATGGTGGTAGTTTTACAGCTATAGATTTAGATATTCAAAGTAAACTTTTAGAAGTTCCATACAAATTTAAGAAAATTGGTAAAATCAACAATATTAGACTATCAACAAGACCAGATGCTATAGATGAAACAATATTAGGCAATTTAAAGAAATACACAGTAGATACAATTGAACTGGGAGTACAATCCTTAGATGACAAGGTATTATATGCCAGTGGAAGAGGTCATACATCAGAAGATGTCTATAGGGCAGCTAAGTTCATAAAAAGCTATGGTTTCAAGTTAGGTTTACAAATGATGATTGGTTTACCAGGCGATAGTCTAGACAAGGACTTGTATACATGTAAAGAATTCATAAAACTAAGCCCCTCTTGTGTTAGAGTATATCCAACACTAGTAATTAAGGAAACCTTTTTAGAAAAGTTATATTTAAATGAAAAGTATAGACCGATTTCTCTTGAGGAAGCAGTAGATATATCTTCTTTATTGCTAATGTTATTTAATATAAACAATATTGAGGTTATTAGGATGGGACTACAGCCCACAGAAAATATTCAATTGGGTAAAGATGTAGTAGCTGGACCATTTCATCCTGCATTTAGACAATTGGTTGAATCTAATATATTTAAGTTATTATTTGAATACTATATAAAATTTTTGAATATATCTACAGAAAATATGATATTAAAAATAGAAGCCAATAACAAAAGTATCTCATCAATAGCCGGACAAAAATCAAGTAATATTTCATATTTTACAGAGAAGTTCAAATTCAAAAAAATTAAAATATATCCTAAAGAAATAGATAGAGATATAATCAAGATTATACTGGATGAGATTACTTATGAGATGGACTTTAAATCATTAATTATGGCATATTTAAAGGATAATTTTATTATAGATTAAGTCTTAAAATTACTGAACAAGAGGTGTTATAATTGCGACTTAAGAAAGTTGAAATACAGGGATTTAAGTCCTTTGCAGATAAAACTACAATAGAAATAACAGATGGGACAACAGCAATAGTAGGACCTAATGGTAGTGGAAAAAGCAATATTGCTGATGCAATTAGATGGGTACTAGGTGAACAAAGTGTAAAGAATCTTCGGGGCAACAAAATGGAGGATGTCATTTTTGCAGGGACTAGTAAAAGAAGGGCTCTAGGATACTCTGAAGTAACTATTGCATTTGACAATAAAGATGGTGAAATTCCTTTAGAATATGCTGAAATTGAAATTACCAGAAGAATGTTTAGATCAGGCGAATCAGAATACTATATAAATAAAAACTCCTGTAGACTTAAGGATATACGGGAATTATTTATGGATACAGGAATAGGAAAAGATGGCTACTCAATAATTGGACAAGGTAGAATTGATGAAATACTTAGTAATAGACCAGAAGACAGAAGGAACATATTTGAAGAAGCCGCTGGTATTGTTAAATATAAGACTAGGAAAGTAGAGGCTGAAAGAAAACTAGAAAAAACACAAGGCAACCTTTTAAGAATTAAGGATATTATTTACGAACTTACTAATCGACTAGATAGCCTTGAGATTGAAGCAAATAAAGCAAGTATTTTCACAGAACTATACAATAAACTCAAAAAATTAGAGATTAATATTTACTTAAAAGACATAAGGAAAATAGAGGGACAAATAAAGGAAATCAGTGCTGAAAAAGAAGACCTGGAGAAAAAGCTTTCTGCAAAACTGGAAGAAAAAATTGAAATTGAGGGTAAATTCAATATTCTCAAGCTAGAAATTGAAGAGCTAGACAATTCCATTGAAATCTCAAGAAATAACAACTTAAGTCTCACTAAAGAATTGGAGAACAATCAAAATCAGCTGAAAATAATTGAAGAAAAGGAAAAATACTATAATAGGGATTTAGAAAGGCTAATTGAAGAAAAGGAGCTTCTTGAAAGAAGAATAAGAGAGTTTGAAGCAACACGATTAAAAATTCAAGCAGACATATCAGTAGCAAGTAAGGAGTATGATAAAATCCTTGATGACTTTGATAAAAAGAGCATTGAGCTTGAAATAAGTCAAAAAAAACTGAAGGAAATAGAGAAGGATATTGATACAGAAAAAAACAATATGATTAGGATATATAATAATTCATCAGATAAAAAATCAGAGTTAAATAGCATTATTTCCTTTAATGAAAATGTAGAAAAGAGAATAGGTCAGTTAAAAAAAGATATAGAATTTATGAACACTCGTAGAAAAGAAAGTTTAGAAAAGCATAATGACTATACTAAAAGTGAAGATGATATAAATACTGAATTATCAAATTTAAAGGATAGGCTTAAGAAGTTTAAGGATGAAGAAGTTAAATATAATGATTCACTTAACCAGGTTAATGAAATGTTTAATAGGAATAATGTTAAATTACAGACTAAATTATCAAGTCTAAAAATACTTAGAAATATGGAAAATGACTACGAAGGATATTTCAAGGGAGTAAAATCAGTACTTAAGCAAAGTAAAGAGAATCCAAGGTTAAATAGGGGATTTATAGGAATAGTGGCAGATTTAATTAAGGTTGATGAAAAGTTTGAAAGGGCCATTGAAATTTCTTTAGGATCTAATATCCAAAATGTAGTTACTAAAACAGAAGAAGATGCAAAAAATATTATAGAATATTTAAGAGATAATAAACTAGGTAGGGTAACCTGCTTACCTTTAAATGTAATTAAAGGAAACACAATAGAAATTGATCCAAAGGATAAAGAAGTGTTTAATATTTATGGTTTGGGTTATGAACTAATTAAATTTAGTAAGGAATATGATGGTATATTTAAGTTTTTGCTTGGTAGGACCATAATAATTGAAAACATGGATTATGGAATAAAGTTTGCAAATAAATATAATCACTCATACAGGATAGTTACTTTATTAGGAGAAGTCTTAAACCCTGGTGGTTCTATAACAGGGGGAAGCTATGGAGATAGTGGTATTAGTATAATTAGTCGAAGGAGTAAAATAGAAAAACTAAATAAAGAAATAGAAGAGATAAAAAATAGTCAAGTTAAATTAGAAGGAGAAAAAGCAGCCTATATAGAAGAATTAGTTGCTTTAAGGAAAGAAACTATAGAAACAGAAGAAATGATTAAAGAAAAAGAATACAGGCTAATAGAATTAAAGAATTTGAAGGAAAGCAATAGCTTGGAACTGGAAAGATTAGACAAATTTGTCTAATCTTTCCAGTTCCAAGCTATTGCTTTCCTTCAAATTCTTTAATTCTATTA
>JAAYQJ010000232.1 GCA_012519355.1 Tissierellia bacterium
GGAGAAGTACTAAAAGTTCCTGAAAGTACCTCTGAAAACTGTCCTACATAATAAGCTTGAATATCGAATCGATACTCCAAACCTGGTGAAAGATTATAAGCTATATATTCTGGAATAGTTCCAACAGGAAACTTGTCAGCAATACACAGGTCACCCTGGTATACACTAACAAAATAGTCTACCACATCCGAACCTTCAACCTGTGCCTCTGTCCAGGTTATGGAAATCTCCCTCTGGGTCCTGTACTCCAAGTTAATAGTGCTATCCTCAGGCCAAACAGGAGCCTGGTTTGTATTCTGCTCACTTCCATCAGATTCATCCCCTATGGACTCATCAGAAATATTATCTGTTGATACGGGCAGTTCTTCTGAAGGTGGCTCATCATCCAGGGGCAAAGTACTAAAAATTCCTGAAAGTATCTCTGAATATTGGCCTCTTTCATCAACAGCCTCTATATCGAATCGATACTCCACACCTGGTAAAAGATCTTCAACTGTGTATTCTGTAATAGGTCCAACAAGAAAATTTTCAACAATATACTGTTCGCTTTGGTATACACTCTGGCACACACTAATTACATAGTTTAAATCATCGGAAGTCTCAATTATTGCTTCTGGCCAGCTAATGGAAATTGCTGTCTGTGTGCTGTACCTCAAAGTTATAGTACTATCCTCAGGCCAAACAGGAGCCTGGTTTGTACTCTGCTCACTTCCATCAGTTTCACCCCCTATGGACTCCCCATAAGCCTCCTCCCTTATTTGAGGCGGTTCTTCTTGTAGAGGATTAGTGTCTAATTCCTCCCCCGATTCAAACTCCCCCAGGGGACCAAGGCCCTGGTCATCTAGACTTTCTCTGGCCTCAGGAATCTCATCCACAAGGCTATAGCCTTGTGTTATCCCAGCTGGGGCAGTCCAATGGATCAGAAGTATGATTGCCAAAAGCATGGAAAGTCCTTTGTAAAGGCTTTTTTTCTGATTATCTAGCATAATAATCCCTCCTATCTTTTTCACCCAACTACATCTAAAATACTTTGCTTAAGCAGTGGTTTTTCATGACTACAGTATTTTGGTCTCATATCAGTATGGTTATTTTTCCCATCTGTTTTTTCATTTTCTCTTATAAAAACACCATTGTCTACTCATTAATATACATGAGAGAATAAAAATAGCATCTCATTAGTTCTAATGAGATGCTATTTCTAGCCGTGGGAAGATAACATTTTCCCTATTCTAAACATTCGGTTGAGTTGTTTTTTAATATTTTTTTCAATTTATTCAAGTCTAAAACCTATAATTCTATTATTCTTTCTTCATTTCAATAAGAAGAAAGTGTGAAGTCTCTATTGCCTTTATTTTAATATCCTCTTCTATTATCTCCAAACCATCCCTCATATTTAGGCCTATATTATTGATGTCTGTTCTTCCTTCTATTTGTACTAAATATGCCTGTCTTCCTTCTCCTACTTTAAATTCTATTTCCTGGTCCTTATCCAGCTCTAATACAAATATATTTGCATCCTGATTCACCTTTATTGGTGCATTTCCTTCCTTTGAGGAAACAATATTAAGCCATTTATTTTTTCTGTCATTCCATTCAAACTTGTAATCCCCATAGTTGGGTTCATAGCCATTTTTATCAGGGTAAATCCAAATTTGGAGAAATCTTAATGTTTCTTCTCCTAAGTTGTGTTCACTATGGAAAACTCCTGTCCCTGGTTTTACTAAATCATCATTGATTACTCTTAAAACTCCAAAATTAATATTGGATGGATTATAATATTCTGCAAATGAAAAGTGAAACTTGCTTTTTAACCAACCTAAGTCACTACTTCCCATTTTATTATTATCTATTCTTCTTAACATACCTATTTCTCACCTTTATAAGATTTTCAATTCCTGCTATAGTCTTTTATTTTACTATTTTAACTCTTTTAGAGATATCTTCTTTTTCCTTTTCACCTGGGTGAGAGCCGATTCCACCAAAAGGCATCTGTGCATTCAAAACATAACTTTCTGGTAGATTGAATATTTCCCTAACCATTTCATCTATAACAGGATTATAATGTTGAAGTGAAGCACCTACTCCCAGCTCTCTTAGTCCACTCCAAATACTTAGTTGAAGCATTCCTGCTGACTGGTTAGCCCAACCTGGAAACCTATCTGCATATGATGCAAATTGGCTTTGTAGACTTTTCACTACATCATTGTCATAGTAATAAAGGATTGTTCCATAACCATTTTTAAAACTATCAATTTTTTCCCTTGGAACCTTACCTTGGAATACATCGTAAATATTGTCCCATAATTGATTATGCTTTTCTCCTACTGCAACTATAACTCTTGAACTCTTCATATTAAAGGCATCTGGAACTAATTCAGTAGCTTGCTCTACTAAATCAAATACTTTTCCTTCCTCTACTGGTAAGTTTTTATTGATATCGTAGTATGATCTTCTTTCTTTTAATGATTCTAAAATTTTCACATCTTTTCTCTTCCATAATTGCATATTTCTTCTCCTTCATAACTATATATTTTTTTCTTTAAATATCCTTAAGCATATCTTTTGCCATTCTTTAGCTTTCAATACCAGCAAATTTTTTCATATACTTCAATATTTGTTCTTGTTCTTCTTTGTTCCATGTATTTATCATAGAAACAATAATTGCTTCATTTTCTGGATATACAAGATCCATTAGGTCTCTGCCTTTTTTTGTAATATGAAGTATAAACCTTCTCTTATCCTCATCGTCTTTAGTTTTTTCTACTAAACCTTCCTTCTCCAGGTTTCTAACAATAACAGGGATAGTTCCGCTGGTAGTTAATATCTTTTCTTGGACTTCTCCTACAGATAAGTCACCCTTATGATAGAGTGCCTCTAATACGGCAAACTGGCCGCTTGTTAGTCCATATTTTCCATATACCTTATTAGTAGCCCTATTTATTTTGTTTATAGCCCTGCTCATTCCTATAAATATCTTAAGTTCTACCCTATCCATAATCTCACCCTTTTTTAATTATTTGCTTATGAATATTATCTCTAGCTAGAGATAATATTACTCTAATTAGAGATAATTGTCAAGTCTTTTTTAAAAATTTCTTTAAAAATAACTTAAATTATAGTAAGATCAAGTTTATTATCCCCAACTCTTCTGTATTTCAGCACAAAAATAAGGGTTTAAAAATTGTAATTATTAACTAGTAAATACTTAAATAAAAAATACACCAAAATTGGTGTATTATTCCTTCACTATCAACGTATAACTACTTAGATGAGAAAATATTATATTGGCCTCGATTAGCCGCAACTTCACTATTTATACAGCTCTTCCTACATAGCTTAAGATTGTGGGATAATATATGATGTTATAGTTTTTATCTTTGCAGTCTTGCTAGCACCAGTAAATTTATACACGTGACAGAAATCAAAGGATTGATTAGTTCCAATGACTCTACCATGTGTAGATGCTACATAGCCATGGGTAATGATGTCATAAATTAATAATTCAGTAATTTTATCCTTATATAGTTCATCCAATTTATTGATAAAATTCCCTTTCCCTTCAACAATTTCATCACCAATAATATTCCAAGTAATATTATCAGCTATATTTTCTAATAAGGTGGTATTATCCTTAGTGATAAAAGCTACATTAAAATCTCTAAGTATTAGTTTTTTGGGAGCATTACCACAATCCTTAGGTACTGTAATCTTGATATCCCTATTCATGATCCAAATTATCCTTTCCATTTGAAATTTATCTGAGTATTATTTCATAATTAATTAGTTTCACATAATATAAATTATGTGTCATAACGGTCAGTCTTATTGTTAGAAACCAACAATAATATTTACTATGGTTATTAATCCAGAATCTCTTCTACTTGTATTAATACA
>JAAYQJ010000233.1 GCA_012519355.1 Tissierellia bacterium
ATTACGAGCATACCCTATCTGGCTGAGACGATGTGGTTTCCTACTGCAGCATTAAATGAACATTTTACTTGGGAAGAGATGGAGCAATATAATGCCAAAGTGACAATTATAAAGTTTCCTATAGCAAGGGTCAACTCCTGGGAGAGATTCCCTTTATATTATAAATGCCAGAGGCTACATAACCTCTGGCATTTATCATGATATATATAAATTATAGGTAATCTTTTTCTCTTGTCTCCATTATAAGGCGGTTTGGTACCGAACCTTTACGTAGAACATCAAGTTTTTCTGGTACTTCATCGAAATCAATTGGTTGTAAATCAATGGATAAATCACCATTTGAAACTAAGTCAAGAACATCTGCAATGTCTTCCCTTGTACCACCATTAGACCCAACTACTTCTAATTGTTTTGTAATTAAAGAAGTAATATTTAGTGGGAATTCTAGTGCTGCCATACCAACCACCACAACTCTGCCTTTGAAACCAACTGTTTCAACAGCATCGATTAAGGTTTGCTTAGCACCAGCAAAGTCAATAATAACATCTAGATTGTCATCTTTGAATTCAGTGATAGATTTTGCTGTTTTATAAGCGCCATCAGCTTTTATTTTCTTACGGGCTTCTTCGCTACGGGAAGCAGCATAAACTTCTGCTCCAAGACCAATGGCTATACGAGCGCCTACTGTTCCTAAGCCCCCAATACCGATCATGCCAACCTTAGTACCTTTTTTAACGCCACCAGCCTGTACTACTGCATGGTATGAGGTCATACCAGCATCGGTAGCAGCTGCTGCTTGTGCAAGATCTACATTATCTGGAACTTTTACTAACATTTCTTGAGGAGCTGTTGTGTAGGTAGCATATCCACCGTCACGGCCATAACCTGGACCAGCATCGTATTCAGTATACATAGGACATACTGCTACTCGATCTCCAACTTTCCAGCCTTCAACACCAGGACCAACTTCGGTAATTACACCAGAGATTTCGTGGCCCATAATAACTGGAACTTTCTTAATAATATTGCCAACCCAACCTGGGTCATCTAAGGCGCCAACATCAGAGTGGCAGAGGCCACAGTATGCAACTTTTATAACTACGTAACCTTCCTTTGCCTTAGGAATTTCTTGTCTTACTAACTTTAGTGGTTCACCAGTACCTGTAAATTGCCAACCTTTCAAAATAATCCCCCCATAGTTTTATTATCCTTTCTTTGTTAATTATATAATTAACAATATTTACAAACAATTGACAAAAATATGGAATCAAGAAAACACTGACCACATATTTGTCACTATCTTTCCTAAGCTTATCCACCCTACTGACAGTGAATGGAGAGATTGGTGATAGGGAATTTTACTGGATTATTGAAAGGTTTCCGAGCTTTAACATGTTTATAACAAAGAGTATGGATGAAGTCAAAGATTCTTCTAAGTTAATATCATAAAAATCAATTATATCCCAAAAGTTTGTTAACAAAGACACATAGAGTTGGACTGGGAAACCAGCCAGGTGTGTTTTATGCCTTCATACATATAATTTTCCTAGTAATAACTCCCTAGCCTATTAAATATATTTCTATAGAGGGGAGGAATTAGATGAAGCTTATAATTATTAAGAGAAAGTATATAAGAATAGCTACCATACTTCTACTAGGAATAATAGTTTTAGGATACAGAATACACCAAAATAAAAAAGCCATACCAGTAACATTTTTGCCAATTTCTAACAAGGTAATTGGTATTGACCCAGGTCATGGGGGAGTAGATCCGGGAGCAGTAAGTAAAAGTGGAGTTAAAGAAGATGAGATAAATCTAGAAATAGCTTTAAATCTAAAGAGGCTAATCGAGCAAAGTGGTGGAATAGTGATTATGACGAGAACTGATGATGAAGGTTTATATTCTAAAGAAGCTAAAACATTGAGGCAGATGAAAACAGAAGACTTACATAAGCGAAAGGAAATAATAGAAAAGGCAGATTGCGATATATTTTTATCAATACATTTAAACAGTTTTATAAGAAAATCCTATTATGGTGCCCAAACCTTCTTTAAAAAGGGCTCAGAGGAAGGAGAAAGGTTAGCTACTATAATACAGGAAGAATTAAGAAATATATTAGATAAGAACAATAAGAGGCAACCCCAGGAAAGAGATGACGTCTTTTTGTTGAATGAAATCAGTGTTCCATCCGTATTGGTAGAATGTGGCTTTTTGTCAAATGAAAAGGAAGCAGACCTATTACAAGATCCTCTTTATCAAGAAAAAATTGCCTGGGCCATATATATAGGAATAATGAATTACTTTAGTCAATTAGACTAAAGTTGTTAATATTTTGTGTGGATAATATTTGATAATGTGAATAATAATATATAATATGTCAAAATCCTTCATAAAATACCATGAGAAGGATTTTCTTTGTTTACATAACTTATCCACTGTCAACTGTTGATAATGTGGATAAAGTGGATTGTTATATGTGGTCAAAATATTAAGAAAAATTCATAAAAACATTTTTGACCTAATTATCGTTAAAAATATGTCAATATAGCCATTCCTTATTAAGTTTTCGAAATATAGAAAATTGTGATACAATTAACTTATCTTCACAGTATTGCATAAATTTAGCATGTCCGGTATAATAAAATCGATACTACCAATAATTGTAGCAATGCTGGTTTCAAATCCAGTTTATATTTAAGAATTTTGGGTAATATATTCGTAGTATGCAAAATTTAAGGAAGGAGTGGTTAAATGGATGGCAGGAAAACCCCATTGTATGAGGAGCATGTGAAGTTAGGAGGTAAGATAGTTAACTACGCAGGCTGGTTACTTCCAGTTCAATATGAGGGATTAGTTCCCGAGCATGAGGCTGTAAGAAACCAAGCTGGTTTATTTGACGTATCCCACATGGGTGCAATACGCGTAGCAGGAAATGAAGCTGAAAAATTCTTAGACTACTTACTAACTAACGATATCAGCAAAATGAAGGATAATCAAGTAGTTTATACCTTCATGTGCTATCCACATGGTGGAGTAGTTGATGACCTATTGACTTACAAATTCAATAAGGATGAATTTGTTTTAGTCGTAAATGCTGCTAACATCGACAAGGACTATGACTGGATCATGGACAAAAAAGAAGGATTTGACGTTGCTGTTGAAAACCAATCAGATGAAACTTCTATATTAGCCCTACAAGGTCCAGAAGCAGTTAACATTCTTCAAAAATTAGTAGATATTGATTTATCTGAAATCAATGCATTCTATTTGAGAAGAGATGTAAAAGTAGCAGGCATAAACTGCATGATTTCAAGAACTGGATATACTGGAGAAGACGGTTTTGAAATCTATGTAGACAATGAAGGAGTACTAAAAATCTGGGATGAACTACTAAAAGTAGGTAAAGACTTTGGATTGAAACCTGCAGGATTAGGATGTAGAGACACATTAAGATTTGAAGCCACATTACCACTTTACGGTCAAGAACTTTCAGAAGAAATCAATCCATTAGAAGCTGGTTTAAAGTTCTTTGTAAAACTTAAGAAAGAAGCAGATTTCATAGGAAAAGATGCTTTAGTTAAAATGAATGAAGAAGGCTTAAAACGCAAGATGGTAGGTTTTGAACTTCAAGGTAGAGGAATTCCTAGAGATGGATATGAAGTACAAAAAGATGGCAAAGTTATTGGCCATGTAACTACAGGTTATATGTCACCAACATTGAAGAAGAGCATTGGTAATGCTTTAATCGATGTTAGTGAATCTGAAATAGGCAACGAAATAGATATAATGATTAGAAACAAACCTGTTAAAGCAGTTGTTAGAGACAGAAAATTTTTACAAAATAGATAATAATATAATTTAAATTTATAGGAGGGTTAAATATGAAAGTAATGAAAGACTTATATTACACAAAAGATCATGAGTGGGTTAAAGTAGAAGGAGATTTAGCATTTGTAGGTATAGCAGACTATGCACAAAGCAACTTAGGAGACATAGTATATGTTGAATTACCAGAAGTAGATGATGAATTTGATAAAGAAGAAGCTTTTGCAGCTGTTGAATCAGTTAAGGCAGCGTCAGACGTTTTCATGCCAATAGGCGGTAAAGTTGTAGAAGTTAATGAAGAATTAATCGATGATCCAGCATTATTAAATGCTGATGCTTATGAGAATTGGATGATTAAAATTGAAATTAAAGATAAGGCTGAATTAGATGAATTAATGACAAGTGAGGAATATGAAAAGTTCTTAGCTGAGGAGGAATAATATGAGATATCCATACATCCCAACAACTCATGAAGATGAGCAGGAGATGCTAAAATCTATTGGGTTAAATTCCTTAGACGAACTTTTTAGCGATATTCCAGAAGAATTTAGATTAAATAGAGATTTAGATCTACCAAAATCTAAAAGTGAATTAGAAGTAAAATCCTATTTAACTCAATTAGCAAATAAGAACTGCTCTACTAGTGAGATGCCATGTTTTCTTGGGGCAGGAGCATACGATCATTATATTCCATCAATAATAAACCATATTATTTCTAGATCAGAGTTCTATACATCTTATACACCATATCAACCAGAAATAAGCCAAGGAACATTACAATATATATTTGAATTCCAAACCTTAATATGCAAGTTAACAGGTATGGATGTAGCTAATGCTTCCTTATACGATGGTGGTACTGCTGTTACAGAAGCAGCTCTAATGGCTGCTGCCCATGCTAGAAAAGATGAAATAATTATCTCTAAAACTGTTAGACCAGAAACAAGACAAATCCTAAAAACATATGCCCATAGTCAAAATCTAAAGGTTGTAGAAGTTGAGATGGCAGACGGTGTAACAGATTTAGCAGATTTAGAAAGTAAAGTAAGTTACAATACAGCTGCAGTAATCGTTCAAAGTCCAAACTTCTTTGGAATTCTTGAAGATTTGAAAGCAACTGGAGAAATAGCTCATAAAGGTAAGAAAACTGTATTTGTAGCTTCAGTAGATCCAATTTCCTTAGCTGTATTAAAGAAACCTGCTGAACTTGGAGTAGACGTAGTAGTAGGTGAAGCTCAAGGAATGGGTATTCCACTATCCTTTGGTGGACCATATCTAGGATTTATTGCTG
>JAAYQJ010000234.1 GCA_012519355.1 Tissierellia bacterium
ATTCAATTGACAATTGACAGTTGACAATTGACAATTATTTGGGTCTAGCTTTGGGGTCATACATTTGAGAAAAAATGACAAATTGTACGAGTGCCTCTGAAAGATTTGCTATGCCTTCCAGCGAAATTTGGAAACCGGTTTGGAAATCAGGGTTTAAGCGAAGCGGCCCATTGATTTCCAGTTTTCAAATGAGCTGGTGAAGGCATCAAAGCTTGAATCGAAACGAGTGATTTGCCATTTTTTCGTATGTATTAGAATACTTCAATCAAGAGTAATGTATTAAAAAAGACCCTGATGGGTCTTTTTTTGTAAGTACTATTCTGGTTGAGGTGCATCTACTGGGCAAACATTTGCACAAGCACCACAATCAATACAAGTTTCAGGGTCTATAACATAAATATCGCCTTCTGATATTGAATCGGTTGGGCACTCAGCTTGGCAAGCACCACATGCAATACAATCGTCAGTTATTTTATATGCCATTTTGCTACACCCCCCTTTGTCAAGGTAATGACTAATACAATTTTATTCTAACAGATTTTATTATATAATAAAAGACATTTTTGCTACATTTAATTTATATTAAATATATTTAATTTTTATTAGTCTTCTAGATTTTCTATATCTACATCTTCATCAGCAGGTATTTCTATGACTTCTGTGGTTTTCTCGTAGGCTGGATCTATTTCTCCCGTATCCTGAATATCCCTAATATGGAAAGTAAATATATCATCTGTAAAATCTGGTAACCTTACCTTAACTTTGACTTTTTCTAATAAGGTGTAAGTTTCTATTACTGTACCTTTACCTTCTGGGGTGTTTACTATGGCACCTAATTGAGGTATCTTTTGTATAATTTCTTCATATACTTGGTGTTCATATTTCAAGCAGCACATAAGTCTGCCACATAGTCCTGATATCTTAGTTGGGTTTAAGGATAGGCTTTGCTCCTTAGCCATCTTTATAGATACTGGTTCAAACTCTCCTAGGAATTGGCCACAACAAACAGTCTTACCACAGGGACCTATTCCACCAATCATTTTAGCCTCGTCCCTAACTCCTATTTGTCTAAGTTCTATCCTAGTTCTGAAGATGGCAGCCAAGTCTTTGACCAGTTCCCTAAAGTCTACCCTACCGTCAGCTGTAAAATAGAATATTACCTTATTGTTGTCAAAGGTATATTCTACATCTACTAGCTTCATGGCCAAGCCATGTTCTTCTACTTTTTGTTCACATATAATCATGGCTTCCTTTGCTTTTCTTTTATTTTCTCTATGAACTTCAAAATCCTCATCTAAAGCTACCCTTATGACACTTTTTAAGGGAGCTACTATCTCATCTTCTGTTACCTCCTTTGGCCCTACTACTACATGTCCAAACTCTATACCTCTTGCTGTCTCCACTATTACGAAGTCACTTAGC
This sequence comes from Tissierellia bacterium, assembly GCA_012519355.1. GTDB lineage: Bacteria > Bacillota > Clostridia > Tissierellales > Tissierellaceae > JAAYFT01. The sequence continues at coordinate 1,423 of JAAYQJ010000234.1, forward strand.
TTAACATCTATATCACCAGGGTCAAAATAATATATTTTCCCTGCACGTTTAAATCTTACTCCCACTACTTTAACCATTAAATAATTCCTCCTATATACTGAGAAGCATTGTTTCTATAAGTAAGTTATAATTAACATTTCTCTTGATATTGATTTTAGTTTCATCTATTCTATATATTATATCATTTATTCTATTTAAATCCATAAAAGTTTGATTTGATAATCTTTCAACCATGTCCCTATTTATTAATAGGTTAGCATTTCCCGTTTCTTTAAGTATTAGTAAATCCCTAAACCAATATACCATAATATCTAATATTTCCTCAGTATTCTCCTTGTTTTCGTTAAAGAAATCCACAGAAGTAAGAGCTTTTATCTTGTCTCCCTTAACTAAACTATCTATTATTTCAATTATTTCACTTCTCATATTAAAAAAATCACTGGAATTAGCAAGTTCAAGTGATTTTTTCAAGGACCCCTTAGAGAAACTTGCAATGAATTTAGCCCTATTTATTTCTAGCTTATGTTCTTCAACCAGTAAGTCTACTATTTTAGAATTTTCCAGTGAATAGAATTTTATACTTTGACATCTTGATAATATGGTAGGAATTATCTTTTCCTTCTCCGATGTTATTAAAATTATAGTTATATAGTCTGGTGGTTCTTCTAGGGTCTTTAAAAGTATATTTTGGCTATCTAATCTCAAGCTATGGCAATCATCTATAATATAGATCTTTCTATTACTCTCAAAGGGCATGGTGGCTATGTCTTTAATTATCTTGTCTATTTCTTCCCTTTTTATAGTATTATTGGTTGGAGATATGATCTTAAAATCCGGATGATTAGAGCTATCGAACTTTATACATGAAGTACAAGTATTACAAGCTTCATCTTGTTTTTTTTCACATAGGAGGGTTTTGGAAAAAACATATGCTACAGCCTTTTTCCCTAGTCCTTCTTCTCCCTCAAATAAATAACTATGACTTACAGTCCCATTATTAATGGAATTCTTTAGGGATTTTATTTGCCTTTCATGACCTATTATATCTGTAAAATCCATTTGTCTCCCTCAATCTAAATCTTAATATATTTATCTATATCTACTATGAATAGGTTTGCTCCTCCTACAATTACTTCCTCTCCTGCAGTCTTTACATTCCTGCTTTCACATTGTTCCTTAATTAGGTCAACAACCCTGTCTACTTCCTTATCATCCACACCTATGAATAAGGTAGTATTGCCTGATTTAAGAAATCCACCTGTGGAAGATAGTTTTGTAGTTCTTATTTTATTGTCCATTAAAACCTTTATTACCTTGTTTATATATTCATCTTGAACAATTGCAATTATTAGCTTCAAATTATCACCCCTATACTCTTATATGTTTTTCTACATCTAAAACGAATACTGTGGCACCACCGACTTTAACATCCAAGGGAAATGGCATATAAGTATCTCCTGGCATGGCCACTGACATTAGAGATGTGGTTATTTCTCTTGTTTTACAGTTTTCTTCTATAATTCTCAAAACAGGATCTACTTCTTCTTCATCTACACCCACTAACAAGGTTGTATTCCCAGATTTTAAAAATCCACCTGTAGATGATAGCTTAGTTACTCTATATTGATTTTCAGTCAAGTCATCTATTAAGGCCCCAGAGTCTTGATCCTGTACTATACATATTATTAGCTTCATAAATCACTCCCCCTGTTCTAATAAGGATTCTATTTCTTCAATGCTTTGCTTAAAGACTTCTTCTATAGATTTGCTTGCATCTATTATCTTTATGTTTTTGGGATACATCTCTAATAGCTCCATATAGCCATCGTAAACTTTTTTATGAAATTCATTGCCTTCTAGTTCTAACCTATCGGCACTCACCTTACCAATTTTTCTCTCTAGGGTTAATTCTGGGTTAACATGAAAGAATAGGATTAAATCCGGATAAATTCCCCTTATGGCAAAGTCATTAATATACTTTACCCTTTCAATGCCTAAATCCCTACCTACTCCTTGGTAGGCTAGACTGGATAAGGTAAACCTATCACAGATTACAAGCTTTCCATCCTCTAAGGCTGGTATTATCTTTTCGTGTACATGTTGGGCTCTGGCTGCTGCATATAGTAATGCTTCAGTTTCTCCCCCCATATTAGTATTGTTATTATCTAAGATTATATGACGAATTTTTTCACCAATATTTGTACCGCCCGGTTCCCTTGTAGTTATAAATTCTATGCCTTTGTCCCCTAGATAATTCTCTATTAATTTTAATATGGTAGATTTTCCTGACCCGTCTGGTCCCTCTAATGTTATAAAATGTCCTCTCAATATAAGTCTTCCTTTCTTATTCCACTATGACTAATCTATCTTTATTATATCCCATTAAACCAACTATTTCTATACTGTTTTCCATTAGGGAGATTATTTGGTCATATACTTCTTCAGTTATTTCCTCCCCTGGAACTACTAGGGGTACTCC
>JAAYQJ010000235.1 GCA_012519355.1 Tissierellia bacterium
AACACTAAATAGAACCCCCCTTAGCAAATATTTGCTAAGGGGGGTTCTATTTAGTGTTCAATATATGTAACACAAAAATCCTTTACCACCAAATAATACTGTGCTTATTCTTCTACATAGCCTATGCTGGTGTCAATACCGACTGTGTTTGTATTACCGTCCCAAGTTACGCCAATGTCAAAGATTTTGGCTATATGCCTCCACTTGAAGTAGCTGTTACCGTTGATGTTATATGCTGTCAAAATGTTTATGATACTTATACATGTCCCTCTCCATATCATACCTAACCTCAGCATCAATATCTATGTCAATCTCACTTATAGCGTTAAAAATACAGGATTTAAAATAATTGATTGGATTCTTGATTTTAGTTGTTTTACTGGCCTCCTTGAATTTTTCTATAGCATGTTCTATGACAAAAAAGTCCAGCCTTTCCATTTCGGCTTTTGCAATATCTTTAGGTATATAAATATCTCCTACTTCAATATTTTCGTAGGTGTTTATATCATGTACTAGGAGAAGTATTGCTTTAAATACTGGTTCTCTATAGTGCTGGGGGATGTTTTCTAGCTCACATCTAGCAACTATATCCCTAGCATCTAGCTTTTTAGGGGAGGGTTTGTCTATCTGTCCGTCAGTCTGATCACTTGTCCCCTTGACAGACTGACTGATAGTCTCTGTAGAAATCTCTGTATTAATCTCTGGTATTGGTGGGGTTGATTTGACCTTGTCCATAGGAGCATTATGGTTACTATTCTTTGAGTCAGTTTGAGTATCATCCAATGAAGGAATTTGGTTATTTCTATTGGAATTATTTGACACATTCATTATAGAGTTAAGCCTATTATAGTCAATTGTATACCACAGGGTCCTATCCATATGGTATACATTAAACCTATCAACTATAATTATTTTCATACCTCTTAATCTTTTAAAAGCTCTTTTTATTGTCTCTTTGGACCAAAATGGAAACTGTTCATGCCATTCATCATAGGTATTATAGGTCCAATACCTTCCTTCATGGAAGTTCTTTCCTACCTTCTTATTTATCTCTAGCCAATAATGAACCTGCTGCAATATAATTGCTTCATTCACACCTATTATGGTAGCCATATTCTTATCTAGTACTATTGGATGTTTATCGAATAAAATTGTCATAATAAAACCTCCTTATATGTTTTAATTAATAATTAGAAACATAAGGAGGTTTTTACTATCTTTTACACCATCATTTAATACAAGTACCAAAGTATTTACTTCTTATCGATTTTCGTTTAATAGAACCATATGTATATGGTCTTCCCATTTATCATTTATTATCAAATATTTATATGCCATTCCTTCATTGTAAAATCCTAGCTTGTCAACTACCCTTAAGGAGGCTTTATTTCTAGGCATAATATTAGCTTCTATCCTATGTAGTCCAAATTCATTAAAGGCAATCTCAACTCCCTTTTTAACTGCCTCTGTCATATAGCCCTTATTAATCTCATCCTTATCTAGTTTATAGCCAAGATAACAAAACAAAAAGGCCCCCCATATAATGTTGGTAAAGCTAACAGAACCTATTATTCTACTCCTATCTTCCTTTATAAAAATCCATAACTTGAAAGATCGTTTATTATTTATATCAGAAAGTTCCTTGTCTAATTGTTCTTCCTGATATTCTTTTGTATAAAATTCTTCACTTCTCTTAGGCTCCCACTCTTCCAAAAATGACTTATTTCTCAAATAATAATCTAAAACCAAGTCTCCATGGGACTTGTCTAATACTCTTAATATAAGTCTTTCAGTTTCATATATTTCTTTCATTAAAAATCCTCCAAAGCTTGCACCTGATTTTTATGCTGCAATGTTTTTAGTTACATCTTATTATTAATGTATATTTTATTAAGATTATGTCATAATAATGGACAATGGACAGTTGACAATTGAATAGGCCTAGCTTTGTGGTCCAGATTCTTCCCTAATGCTCAGAATGACAACATTCT
>JAAYQJ010000236.1 GCA_012519355.1 Tissierellia bacterium
ACATTATAGGATAACCTGTTTGCATCATCTAGGTGGGAATGTTTCATTATGTCTGAAAAAAAGCCACCTCCAAGTAAGTCCCAGGTCCCCCAGCCCTTGGCTGATTCTAATGGCTCTTTCATCTCAACTAAGGCATTATATGCATTTTCCCCTGCAAATATGGCCTCATTTACTTCTTTAATATCTAGTTTGAGCTCATTGAGTTTTTCCAGTAAATTTCTCAAATTCCTTCCCTTTGGTGTATCTTCCCTAATTAAGAGTCTTTGTTTTTCAGCTATTAGATTCTTATAGGTCTCTTCTACTCCCCTATACTTAATTAGCTCTTCATCATATTTCTTAATTAGGTCATCTAGTTCCTTCATGGCTAAAATATGTTCATCATACTGGATTTTTACAGCTAAATATTCCCTTCTTTCCTTATCTAGCTTTTCTTCCTTTTTCCCAATAATACTAAAGAAAAAGGAGCTTAAGCTGGTTCCCTCAAGTTTTGTTACATCTTGTTTTTCCTTATTCAACTTATCTTTCAACTCTTCCATTAGCTTTAAGTTCTTATTATATTCCTCTATGGCAAGCTCCCTTAAATTTTCCAGCTTTTCTTTAGCTCTGATTTTTTCTTTTAATGAATAAATCTCCTGGTTGATTTCCTTATACATCCCAATACTCCTTCCTTATTTATTTATTTAATTTATTATAGCATAAAACCCCTAGGTCTACCTAGGGGCTTAATTATATATATTCTTTAATTCATATATCCTATCTCCATATTTTTGAGCGAAATCCCTATCGTGGGTAATCACTATTACTCCTCTTCCTTTAGAAGCTACTTTTTGCAGTATTTTTCCTACATTATCTCTCAGTTTATAATCTAGGGCAGAAGTGGGTTCATCGAAACAAAGATAGTTAGGCTCCATGGCTAAGGCCCTAGCTATGGCAACTCTTTGTTTTTGCCCACCTGATAATTGATATTCATAATGGTCTTCTAAGCCATTTAGGCTTAACATTTCTATTAGGTCTTCAGCCTTTGAAATGGCTAGTCTCTTTTCTAGCTTTTTGACCTTTATTAAAGGATATATAATATTTTTCATTACCGTAAAATGGGGAAATAGATTTAAGTTTTGAAATACAAGGCCTATTGACCTATTATTATCTGTATCTTCATCCTGGAGCAATATTTTTCCACTATCATAGGTCTCTAAACCACATAAACACCTGATTAGGGTGGTCTTACCCACCCCTGATTCTCCAGTAATCATGGTAATAGTCCATCTTTCAAATTCTAAATTCAAATCTTGTAAAACCTTTTTATCTCCAAAGGACTTATTTAAGTTCTCTATCCTTAACATCTCTTCACCTACTTATAATATTCAAATCTCATTTCCACTTTCTTCAATAGAATAGTAACAAACCATATAAATACTAGATATATGCCACCTGCAATAAAGAGTGGAATAATTGTAGCATCCTTATTTGAAAGGGTTTTGGCTGCCCTTAATATATCCCCTAGACCTAGGACATAGACTAAAGATGTGTCCTTTATTAAAGTAATTAATTCATTGCCTAGGGAAGGGAGTACAATCTTAAACACTTGGGGTAAAATTATTCCAAGGTATGTTGTGGTTTTAGATAGTTTAAGTACCTTAGCTGCTTCAAATTGACCAATATCAATGGAATTGATTCCACCCCTAAATATCTCTCCAAAATAGGCAGCATAGTTTAGTATAAAGGCAATGGAAACTGAAACTTCCCTATTTAGTACTATGCCCATTATAGGGAGACCAAAGTATATAAATATTATTTGAAGTAATAAGGGGGTCCCCCTCATTATTAATATATAGGTTTGAATAATTAGGCTAATGATTTTTATTTTACTAAGCCTTAGTAAGCAGACTGCAATACCAAGGGGTATAGAGAATAAAGCTGTAATAGAAAATACCCATAATGTAGTTTTAAATCCATCTAATAAAAAAGGTGTTATCTCAAATATATAATCCATTTTTCCTCCTATTACTTAACTATATCTTCTCCAAACCAAGCTTCAGAAATTTTCCTAGCAGTTCCATCCTCTTTCATTTCATCAAGGGCTTCATTTAATTTATCTAATAGAGTCTTATCTTCCTTTCTAACACCTATACCGTATTCCTCATCACCAAAATCTTCATCTAGGACCTTATATTTTTCTTCTCCTCTTTCGGATATATAGTATCTAGCCATTATTTCATCAGCTACTAGGCCATCTACCCTTTTTGCTTCTAAGTCCATAAAGGCTTCATTAAAGGTATCAAATAATATAATATCTCCATCCTTAAAACTTGGTATTACTCCTGCTTTTTCTAATGCCTCTAAGGAACTTGAGGAGTTTTGAGTGGCTACAATCCTATTTTCTAAATCAGCCTTAGTGTTGATATCAGAATTACTTAAGGTGACTATTACTTGTCTATTATCTAGGTAGGGCTTTGTAAAATTAACTTTCTCAAGCCTTTCCTCAGTGATAGTATAACCATTCCAGATTAAATCAATATTTCCTGAGTTAAGCTCCTGCTCCTTTAGGTTCCAGTCTATTGGTTGGAATTTTACTTCTAAGCCTAGCCTCTTAATAGCCTCCTTAGCTAAGTCCACATCAAAGCCAGTAAGATTCCCATTAGAGTCTTTAAAGCCCATAGGGACAAAGGTATCATCTAAGCCAATAATTATAGTTCCTCTTGATTCTATTTGGGCCCAGGTGTCTACTGCCTCCTGTTTTTTCCTGCAGCCTCCAACAAGTACCCCTATTATCACTAGTAAGATCACTAGTAGATTTAGTTTTTTCATTTTCATCCCTCCAATTATAGTTGAAGAAGGCCCTAACCTAGTTTAAAATATATGAAGACCTTCTTTTATTTGTGTGCTTTGTCGTAGTACCATGGTAATATGATACTATGTTAAAGTATAACTCTTTAATTGTCAAGCTTAATTTTCTGGAAAAAGAAAATTTTTTATTGAAAGATTTGGGAAAGATATTTTAAAGGAGTGTGATTGTATGGAAAAGAAATATATAAGACCAAGTGATGATGAAATTAGGGAAAAACTTAGTGAATTAGAATATAGGGTTACCCAAAGAAATGCTACAGAAAAACCCTTTACTTCTGACCTAAATGACAATTATCAAGATGGAATTTATGTAGATATAGTAACAGGTGAGCCCTTATTTAGTTCTAGGGATAAGTTTGATGCAGGCTGTGGTTGGCCTAGTTTTACAAAAGCTTTAGTAGATGACCATATAGTGGAAAAATTAGATAGGACTCATGGTATGTTTAGAACAGAAGTCAGAAGCAAATTTGGAGACTCCCATCTTGGGCATGTTTTCCCAGATGGACCGAGGGATAGGGGTGGATTAAGGTACTGTATAAATGGAGCAGCATTGAGGTTTATTAGAAAAGAAGATTTGGAAAAAGAAGGATATGGAGAGTATTTAAAATTATTTGAATAATTTTAAAAAACCCTCTTTACAAAAACTAGATTCTAGTATATATTATTAATACCCCATAGGGGTATATATAATATAGGAGGGTATTGCATTGGATTTTTATTTCATCAAAACTAATCGTACTTTTACCTTCATCAGGAAATACGCTTGGTTTATAACCTTATTAG
>JAAYQJ010000237.1 GCA_012519355.1 Tissierellia bacterium
AAAAGTCTTTGAAGAATGGAATGATGGAGAGCTTAATTCTTACCTAATGGAAATATCTTATAAGATTTTAACATTGGAAGATGAAAAAACTAAGAGGCCCTTAGTTGATATGATACTGGACAAGGCAGGACAAAAGGGGACTGGAAAATGGACAGCCCAAATCTCCTATGAACTTGGAATACCAGCCTCATCCATTAATGCAGCAGTAGAGAGTAGACAACTATCCTACTTTAAAGAAGATAGGACTAATCTTTCAAGGGAAGTAAACAAATACTTACCAGAAACATTTTCAGACAGAGAAAAGTTAATCAGTGGATTGAAAAATTCCTTGCTCTTCACTAACTTCATCATGTTTTCCCAGGGAATTTGGTTGATTTCAGAAGCTTCTAAGGAATATGGTTTTGAGATTAATATTTCAGAAGTGCTGAGAATCTGGAAGGGTGGATGTATCATTAGGGCTAAGATGTTAGACTTCTTTATTGAAATTCTAGCTGACAATAAGGATAATCCTAACCTACTGAATAGTGAAAAGGCTTTAACCTATCTAATGGAGAAGGTTGATTCAGTTAAATTCGTAACTGGCATAGCTAAGGATTATTTTATACCAGCCTTTAGCTTCAATTCATCCTTAGATTATTTCTTCAGCATGGTTGAGGAAAATCTTCCAGCAAACCTGATTCAAGCTCAAAGAGACTTTTTCGGTGCACACACCTATACGAGCCAGCTATTGCTAACTCATTCTTGTTAGTATTTATTAAATCCATAGCTGATTTTGGAAACCCAACAGCTATAGGTGGAGGATTTAATACTTTAGCAGTCCAGGTTTATCAGCAGGCAATAGGAAATTATAATATGGCTGAGGCAGCAGCCCTTTCCATAATACTTGTAGATATTTCTTTACTCTTATTTATTTTCTCTAAGTATTTTCTAGAGAAGAAATCCTATGTTACAGTAACTGGAAAGACTGCTAAGGAGAGAGTTTTAATAGATGAAAAACATATTAGTTTACCAATAGGATTTTTCTGCTTATTTGCATCCATTATTATTGTAGCCTTATATGCACTTGTTCCTTTAGGATCCTTTGTTAAGCTATGGGGCATTAATTATTCCTTTACTTTAGACCATTATAGATATGCCTTTTCCATGGGTAAAAAGGCTATCATTGACACTACTATATTCTCAGCAATATCAGCACCTATTACTGGAATCTTAGGAATGATAATAGCCTACTTAATAGTTAGAAAGAGATTCTTAGGAAGGAGCTTTATAGATTTTACATCAGTAGTTGGTATAGCAGTTCCAGGAACAGTTATCGGTATTGGATATATATTGGCCTTTAACTCACCACCAATAGTCCTAACAGGTACAGCAGCAATTATCATTATTGCATTTATTGCTAGAACTATACCAATGGGGATTAAGTCAGGTGTTAATACATTGCAGCAAATTGACCCAAGCATAGAAGAGGCAGCACAAGGCCTAGGGGCAAATTCATTTAAGGTCTTTACTACAATTACCTTGCCTATGATAAAACCAGCCTTCTTAGGAGGCTTGATATATTCCTTTATTAAGAGTATGACCGCCCTAAGTGCTGTAATATTCTTGATTTCTGCTAGATTTAGGCTCTTAACCATAGTTGTACTAGATCAAGTAGAAGTAGGTAGGTTTGGTACTGCATCAGCTTTTTCAACTATCCTAATTATCATCGTGTATATAGCCATCTTAATCATGTATAAGGCTGTTGGATTGCTAGGTGTAAGTAAAGATAACATTAAGTTAACTTAAAGGAGAATAATTATGAAAGAATCAAAGAATGTAATTCTAAGAAATGTAATCAAGGAATTTAAAGGCCATAACAATGAGGGGATATTTAGGGCAGTAGATAATATATCAGTAACTATTAATCCTGGTGAGTTTGTAACCTTACTTGGGCCATCAGGATGTGGTAAGACTACTACCCTAAGGATGATTGCAGGTTTTGAAACCCCAACAGCTGGAGAGATAATACTTGGGGATGAAAATATAAACAACCAACCACCCAATAAAAGAGATATAGCCATGGTATTTCAAAGTTACGCCTTATTCCCCCATTACAATATATATGAAAACATTGCTTATGGCTTAAGAATCAAAAAAATGGACCCAAAACTAATAGACAAGAAGGTTTCAAACATAATAGACCTAGTAGGCCTAAAGGGATTAGAAAAAAGAAATCCAGGACAGCTATCAGGATGTCAGCAACAGAGGGTTGCCTTAGCTAGGGCCCTAGTAATGGAGCCAGGAGTATTGTTATTCGACGAACCCCTATCCAACCTAGATGCCAAGTTAAGAGTATATATGAGAACTGAAATTAGGAGGATACAACAGGAACTAGGTTTGACCAGCATTTATGTAACCCATGACCAAGCAGAAGCAATGAGTTTATCAGATAGGGTAATTATCATGAATAAAGGGAAAATAGAACAAGTTGGTACACCACAGGAAGTATATCAACAACCAGCAACTGAATTCATTGCAGATTTCATAGGAACAGCAAACTTTGTAGACGGAGTAATCAAAGAAATTAAAGATGACTATGTAATGGTTCAAATAGTAAATAGTGTAGCCAAGGTCCCATTAAAAGGCGATGGAAGCTTTAAGGCTGGGGAAAAGGTGAGGGTAGTTATCAGACCAGAGTCAATAGATGTTGGTGAAGAAGGTAAATTTGAGGGAAAAATAACCCTATCAACCTTTATGGGAAATGTCCAAGAATACTATGTAGAAGTTGGGGATTATACTTTATTTGTTGAGGCTTCTAATCCAAGTGGCAGAAAAATTTATGAAGTTTCCGACAATGTAAAACTAGATATCTTAGAAGAAAGTATGCATTTAATTAAATTATCTTAGTTTTCTATGAAATAAATATAAAAGGAGATGAAGTAAATGAAAAGAATATTAAGTATCTTTATTGTGATGACCATGATCCTAGGCTTGTTGGCAGGCTGTGGTGCTAACACTGGTAATGACACTGGTAGTAACACAAATGGTGATGAGAAAACACCAGAAAGACTAACCATGTATATTGGTGTAGTTGAAGAACAAGCATTAAGAATTGCTCAAGAGTTTGAAAAAGCAACTGGAATTAAGGTTGACTTTGTTCGTATGAGCGGTGGAGAAATCTTAGGCCGTGTTAGGGCAGAAAAAGACAATCCAAAGGCAAGTATTTGGTATGGTGGACCAGCGGACTCATTTGTAGCTGCAATAGGTATTACATTTATGCACAATGGTTTAAGACATATTGAAGAAGGCTTTGAAAACATTCAAGTTGTTGCACCAGAAGATGGTACTTGGTATTCAACAGCTGCTGTTGGAATTATTGAAGGTGCACCTGAACTAGAAGCTGCAAAAATGTTCGTAGACTGGGCTTTAACTAAGGATGCACAAGAAATTGGTCAACAATTTGGTTCATACCAATTCCCAACTAATCCAGATGCAAAGGTTCCAGAGCAAGCTAAGCCACTGGCAGATGTGAAGCTAAACCCATATGATCTAGAGTGGTCTGGAGAAAACAGGGCACAACTAGTAGAAAAATGGGATAACATGATTAAGGATACTAAAAAAGAACAATAATTGAGATAAAGACACTCCATTAGGGGTATCTTTTGGTATTTAGGTGGTTTTGAAAAAGTTAGAAATAAAAAATCTAGGCCATATATTGAAATTATTTCTGGAATAAAGAAGGATTTAAAAATAATATATAGAATATATATATAAGACTAAATAAGGGGGCTAGAATCATGAAACCAATTATTGGAATAACATCTTTTGACGAACAGGTTCAAGGATATCACTCAATTAATAATAACTATGTAAATGCAGTATTTGCCGCAGGTGGAATACCTATAAGTATTCCTACAATCAAGAATGAAGAAGACTATGAAGCCTATATTAATATAATTGATGGCTTAATCTTTTCAGGTGGAATTGATATTTCACCCTTACGTTATGGAGAAAACCCCTTGAAGGAGATAAAAAGGATATCTACCATAAGGGATGAATACGAACTAGGACTATTTGACAAGGCCTATAAAAAGAAGCTACCTATACTTGGAATCTGTAGGGGGCTTCAATTAATGAACGTATACCTAGGAGGAAGTTTGTTTCAGGATGTAAATAATCAACTTGCAGGATCACTAGGCCATTGTCCAGAATATATAACAATAGAAGAGGACTACCATCCTATAAATCTTAGGAAGGGAACTAGGTTCCATGACTTGTTTAATAAAGATAAGATTAATGTAAATTCCTACCACCATCAAGGGATTAACAGACTAGGTGAAAACCTTCAAGTAGCTGCTCTTGCTGATGATGGATTGGTAGAAGCTGTAGAAGCAGCTGATGATAGATTTATGATAGGGGTTCAATTCCATCCAGAAGCCCTACTAAAAAGAAGGCCTGAATTTTTGAAGATATTTGAAGGCTTGGTAATGGCAGCTAAGGATAATAGATAGGAGTAAGGGGGAGGATGGCTTTGGAAAACATATCTGGAAAATCCCTAATGAGAAATACTTGGTTGGAAGTAAACCTTGATAATATTGCCTACAATTTGGAGAGGGCTAGGGACCTAGTTGGCAAGGAGGTAAAAATAGCTGCAGTATTAAAAGCCAACGCCTATGGCCATGGGGCACTACATGTGGCAGGTGTTTTGATAAAAAACAAGGTAGATATGCTGGCAGTTGCTTGCCTTACGGAGGCTATAGAAATTAGGCGGGCCTACCCTGATGTACCTATTCTAGTCATGGGCTATACAGCTGATGATAAGTTAAAGATAGGAGTAGAACATAATATAAGATTTACAATCTATAGCCTAGAGCAGGCAGAAATCCTATCTGAAATTGGAGGCCTACTTAATAAGGAGGTTACAATCCATATTAAAATAAATACTGGTATGAACAGGATTGGTCTTAAGGCAAATAACAAGTCCCTAGACATAGTGACTAAGATATGTGGCCTAGAAAATATTAAGGTTGAAGGGATATTTTCCCATTTTGCCCTAAAGAACCATGAATCCGATAAAGACCAATATGATTCCTTTATAAACTTTATTGATGGCTTGGGAAAGAGGGGAGTAGACATCCCTATTAAACATATTTGCGATGGGATTAGTATGGTACAATACCCCCAATATCATATGGATATGGTTAGGATAGGGACTTACATATATGGTGGACAACCCTTACCAGAAAATGAAGAGCCTTTGAAGTTGGCCATGACCCTAAAAAGCCAGATTATTCAAATCAATGAAATAGAGAAAGGCGAAGGGGTAGGTTATGATTATATTTTTGTTGCCAAGGATAAAACCATAGTGGGGACACTGCCAATAGGCTATTCAGATGGGTATATGAGGTGCTTAACTGGCAAAGGTGAGGTCCTTGTTAAAGGAAAGAGGGCACCCCTTATAGGGAAGATATGTATGGACCAGCTAATGATTGATCTCACAAATATTCCTGATGTAAGCCTGGGGGATGAAGTTATATTATTAGGGGAGACACCAAATGGTTCAATACCACTCCAAGAGATTGCAGATAAGGTAGGTACCAATAGGAATGAAATCTTAAGTACAGTTAGCAGGAGGGTGCCTAGGGTTTATATAGAGGATTCTAAAATCGTCGATATTGTGGACTATTTACTAGACTAGGAAAAACTACTTTCTATCTTCATATTTTATTCCCATTTTGACACTCCTTTTGGAGTGTCTTTTGATATAATAGTCATAGTAAAATTTAAGGATGATAAAATGAAAAACCAAATTAGAGTATCCATTAGAAATTTAATAGAGCTTATATTAAGAACAGGGGATATAGACAATAGCTTTATGTCCATGTCTAGGGCCTTGGAAGGGACAAAGGCCCATCAGAAGGTACAAAAATCCTATGGTCCAGAGTATACTAAGGAAGTTACCTTAAAGCATAGTATCAGCTATGATGACTTCCTTATACAACTGGAAGGTAGGGCAGACGGTATATTTGAATCTCCAGATGAAATTATAATAGATGAAATAAAAAGCACAACTAAGGATTTAGCGGATATAGAAGAAGATTATAATGAACTCCATTGGGCCCAGGCCAAGGCCTATGGATATATTTACTGCCATGATAAGAATTTAGAAAGTATAATAATCCAGCTAACCTATTTTCATATAGAAACAGAAGAGATGAAAATTTTTAAGAGGGAATATTCCTTTAAAGAATTAGAAGACTTTTTCCTTCCCATAGTAGATAAATATATAGAATGGGCTAGGATTACCTTCTATTGGGGAGAAATAAGGGAAGAATCTATTAAGGAATTAAACTTTCCCTTCCCTACCTACAGGAAAGGCCAGAGGGAGTTGGCAGTGGCTGTTTATAAGACTATAGAGGAAGGGAAAAAACTATTTGCCCAAGCCCCTACAGGTATTGGAAAGACCATGTCTACCCTATTTCCTTCAATAAAGTCCATGGGGGAAGGATTAACATCTAAGATCTTTTACCTAACTGCTAAAACCATAACTAGGGAGGTTCCCATAGCCTCTGTAGATTTGATGAAAAGTTTAGGCCTAAGGGCTAAGACCTTAGTAATTACAGCTAAGGAGAAGATCTGCTTAAATGATGAAGTAAAGTGTAATCCCAGGGATTGTAAGTTTGCAAAAGGCCATTATGATAGGGTCAATAATGCAATTATGGACATGTTTGAAAATGAAGATTTAATTACAAGGGAAGTAGTCTTGTCCTATGCTAGAAAACACAATGTTTGCCCCTTTGAATTCACCTTGGACTTTTCCCTATGGGCAGACATAGTTATTTGTGACTATAACTATGTATTTGACCCCCAAGTATATTTAAAAAGATTCTTTGAAAATCCAAAGGAGAACTATGTATTTTTAATAGATGAAGCCCACAACTTAGTAGATAGGTCAAGGGAAATGTTCTCAGCAGAAATCAATAAGAGGGGTTTTTTAGACATAAGAGATATATTTAAAGAGGAATATCCAAATATTTATAAGGCCATAAACAGGGTAAATAGTATAATCAACAAGTTAAAGAAGGACTTAAATATTGATGGTGAATATTATCAAAAAGAAGAAATTATAGATTTTTATTACCCAATAAAGAAGTTGATTACAAACCTTGAACCTTGGCTTATTGAAGAAAAGAAACATGAGGATTATGAAAAGGTCTTGGAATTATATTTTAACTTATTAACCTTTTTAAAGATATCTGATTTATATGATGACCATTATGTGACCTATATAAAAGAGGAATATAATGATATAATTGTAAAGCTATATTGCGTTGATTCATCTTATTTGTTAAAGGAAGCCCTACTTAGGGGTAGAAGTAGTATATTTTTCTCTGCTACTTTAACTCCCTTAGATTATCATATAGACCTATTAGGTGGGGATAAGAAGGATTATGATATTAGGCTTAACTCTCCTTTTCCTAGGGAAAACCTATGTCTCTTGTTGGCAAATAATATCTCTACCAGGTATAAGGATAGGGAAAGGACCTACCTAGATATAGTAAAATATATTGAAGCCTTTATTTCAGCTAAAAAGGGGAATTACTTTATTTTCTTTCCCTCTTATGTTTATATGAAAAATATATATGATTTGATATTGGAGAGAAATGATGATTTAAATATAATAATTCAAGAAAGCAATATGACAGAAGTTGAAAGGGAAGAATTTTTACAAAAGTTTGATGAGGAAAACTTAATTGCCTTTGCAGTAATGGGTGGTATTTTCTCAGAAGGCATTGATTTAGTTGGAGATAAGTTAATAGGTGCAGTTATAGTAGGAGTAGGCCTTCCCCAGATTTGCTTTGAGAGGGATATTATCAAGGACTATTTCCAACATAATTTAGGAGAAGGCTTTGAATATGCCTATGTATATCCAGGTATAAATAAGGTTTTACAGGCAGCAGGCAGAGTTATTAGGTCCCCAGAAGATAGGGGTGCAATTTTACTAATAGATGATAGATATGGTACCAATAAATACCTATCCTTATTTCCAAAGGAATGGTCAGGGTATAAAAATATTAGAAACCCAGAACAAATGGAAAAGATATTAGAGAAGTTTTGGTAATTAGATTTAATTTGGAGATGATAATATGAGAATTATTATTTCACCTGCTAAGAAAATGAAAATAGATAATGATGTACTTTACCATAGATATATGCCTGTATTTATAGATAAGGCCCAGGAATTATTAGGTTATATGAGGGGATTAAGCTACCATGAACTAAAAACCCTATGGCAATGTAATGATAGTATAGGAAGGCTTAATTATGACCGTATAAGAAATATGGATTTATATAATAATTTGACTCCAGCAATCCTTTCTTTTGAAGGAATCCAATACCAGTATATGGCCCCTGGAGTATTTGAATATGCTCAATTAGATTATATTGATGAACATTTAAGGATCTTATCAGGATTTTATGGAGTATTGAGACCCTTTGATGGAGTTGTACCCTATAGGTTAGAGATGCAGGCTAGGCCAAAGGATTGGAAGTATAAGTCTTTGTATGAATTTTGGGCTAGTGAGATTGCAGAAAAACTTTTTTCAGAGAGTAAATGTATTTTAAATCTAGCATCAAAGGAGTATAGTAAGTGTATATCTAACTATTTGACTGAGGATATAAAGTTTGTTACTTGTGTTTTTGGTGAAATGAAAAATGGCAAGGTAGTTGAAAAGGGAACCCTTGTAAAAATGGCTAGGGGGGAGATGGTTCGATTTATGGCAGAAAACGAGATCCTTAATATAGAAGATATTAAAGGCTTTAATAGGTTAGGCTATGTCTTTAAAAAAGAATTATCTGATGAGAATAATTATGTTTTTGTAAAGGAAATAGAAGAAAAGTCAAGAAATAAGGAGTGGAATGATGGTTAAGAAGAATGAACTAATTGAATTTGTAATAGATGAGGTAGGCTTTCCTAATAAGGGAAAGGGCACCTGTGAAGGAATAGAGATTCGAGTAAAAGGTGGTATTAAAGGGCAAAAAGTAAGTGCTAGGGTTAGCAGAAAAAGAAAGGGTTATATAGAAGCTAAAATAATTGATGTAATAGAAAGGTCTCCCTTAGAAAAGAATTTATCTTTTATAGATATGGATGAAAGCGGAAGTTGCACTTACCAAACTCTACACTATGAAGATGAATTAGAATTAAAAAAAGACCAGGTTTTAGCCTTATTTGAGAAGGCTGGTTTAGGGGATATAAACTTTTTAGGTATAGAAAGAAGCCCAGTAGTAGAAGGATATAGAAATAAGATGGAATATACCTTTGGAGATGAAGAAAAGGATGGACCTTTGGTACTAGGACTTCACAAGAAGGGTAAATTTTATTCCATTGTAGATAGTGATGGGTGTAATCTGGTAGATAGTGACTTTACAAATATAAGAAGAACTGTAATGAACTATTTTAGAGATCTGGGTACTCCATACTACAAAAAAACATCTCATGTAGGTTTTTTGAGACATTTAGTAGTGAGAAAAGCATTATCTACTGGAGAAATATTAGTTAACCTAGTTACTTCAAGTCAAGGTGAATTGGATAAAGAAGGGTTTGTTAATAGATTATTAGATATTTCTAATCTTAAAGGTAAAATAGTTGGTATTCTCCATACTACAAATGATAGCCTTTCTGATGTGGTAAAGGCAGATAAATTAGATTTATTATATGGAAGAGATTATATAATTGAAGAAATCCTTGGACTTAAATTCAATATATCTCCATTCTCCTTCTTCCAAACCAATACCTTTGGTGCAGAAAAACTATATTCCATAGTAAGAGACTTTGCAGGAGATATAGATGATAAGGTAGTATTTGACCTTTATTCAGGTACAGGCACCATAGCCCAAATCATGGCTCCAGTAGTTAAAAAGGTGATAGGAATAGAAATAGTGGAAGAAGCAGTAGACAAGGCTAGGGAAAATGCTAAGTTAAATAATCTAGATAATGTAGAATTCATAGCTAGGGATGTATTAAAGGCAGTTGATGAACTAAATGAAAAACCAGACTTAATAGTCATAGACCCGCCTAGGGATGGAATCCACCCTAAGGCTATAAATAAGATAATAGACTTTAACCCAGAAAGCTTTGTATATGTAAGCTGCAACCCAGTGACTTTAGTTAGGGATTTGAATGTGTTTGTTGAGAGGGGATATAGGATAGAGAAGGTAAAGCTAATGGATATGTTCCCTAGGACTCCCCATGTGGAGACGGTTGTTCTTTTGTCCAGAAAAAATCCAGACGATAGAATTGAGATTGACATAGATCTTGATGAGCTTGATATTACTAGTGCTGAAAGTAAAGCTACCTATGAAGAAATAAAGGATTATGTTTTAAAAAATCATAGTATGAAAGTATCCAGTCTATATATTTCACAAGTAAAAAGGAAATTAGGTATAGAGATGGGCATAAACTATAATCTTCCAAAATCAAAAGATGTACGTGTGCCACAATGTCCACCAGAAAAGGGAAGGTTCATAACTGAAGCATTAAATCATTTTAGGATGGTATGAACATAAGATAATAGGGTTAATTCACATTATATAAGATGGAGCTACAGAAATGTGGCTCATTTATTTTGCTAAAAACTATAATAAATGGAAGTCACTAAAGTCATGTTATGCACTTTATGATTGAAAGGTTATAGGTTTATTGGTATAATTTTGATATAAATACTTAACATTGCAAATACTTGTTGATTAATAAATTGTCATTGAAAAATAACAGGTATTGTATGGAATCATTTAAAGAAAAAACTACATTGAGATGTAGAACTAAAATATCGGAGGATTAAAAATATGAGGCTTTATAAATACTTGTTGATTTCAAATGATCTCATTGAGAATATTGATAATGAAATTAATACTATTGCAGAATTAAAAAACATAAATGAAAGCAAATATACAGTCCTATATCCTTATTATAGACAAGAACTCACTGCAGAAGAGCAAGAGGAAGAAGAAAGATTTAGAAAGAATAGACGTAGTATTACTGAATCTAGCTTATTTAATGTAAAAGAAGAAAAGATAAAAGAAATTGAAAAGAAAGCTTATTATTATTGGTATGAAAAACTTACTGAAAAATCAAAAGGCTGGGCAGTATTAGTGAAAGATGTTGAAGATTTTACTAAATATGCCGTTGAATATTATTTAGAAGTAGTTAGTAAGTCTAAGTTTATTATGAAGGTATTCAATGTTGATAAAAACGAAGATGCAGATAATTACATGAATAACAAAAAAGTAAAGCTAGAGGAGCCATTTGATTATAATTATGAGTTTATAGGAGATAAAGAATTACATAGAGTAAATAATCCAATATATAGATTAAAATCATTCTTTAACAGTGAAGAGATATGGTTTATGGGATTTAATTATCCTAATTTTAGTGATATGGATATTGATAAAGATAAATATACAGCAGTAGTGGTATTAGACGAGGAAGGTGTAAAAGCAGCTAGAAATTTAGCTCTTAATACAGGTGGAAGTAGTTGGAGCGTAACAAGTAAAAGTGGTTACGTTAAAGATGAAAGTATAGTTGACCAATTATTTGAAGAAGATGCATTAGAGCTAAAGGCAAAAGCAGCTATATATGAGAATTGGGACGAGAAAATAAGGATACACCCAAGTGGGAACCTATCATTATATTATAAGAATAATAACAAGGGCAGTTATATAAAGCTTGGTGATTTATTAACAGGAAACACAGGAATAGCTAAAGAATCAGTTAATAAAGGGCACACGTTTGATTATAGAAAAATTGCATTGGACTTATATACTGATGTAGATAAAAAAGCAAGGAAAAGTTTAGAAAAAACAATTGGAATAATTAGAGGGCAAAACTTTGAGTACGGTTTAATGGGGGCATCAACTAATGTTAAGGATATTTTAAACAATACAAATAATAGCCCTAAATCAATGAATGCAGTAATTGTAATAGAAACACCATCAGAATTGAAAGAATTATATGACCATCTAACATCAGACATTTATAAAGCAGTATTATAGTGTGTGATATTAATAATTAAACATATTAGAATTGAGTCTAACTTTTGTTAGGCTCTTTTTTATACCCAACAGTCATGAACATCCTGTGTGTATTCGTGGTGTAAGTTAAAAAACTTAAGAAAGTTGATTTTATACCCAACAGATGAAAAGTACATGTAGCTATCAACTTTATAAGTTAAATAACTTAACACAAATTTAAGGAGGATACACACATGGAAAGTAATAACATGGAAGTTAAAAATCAATTGAAAGTAGTAGAAAATGAGGTGAGTCAAAATGTAATTGGGATGGATGCTGAAGAAAAAGAAAGAATTTTTAAAGATATAGTAGCAGTTCAAGAAAAAGCATTCATTGCAGTAGAGCAAGATGAATTTGAGGAAGATACTAAAACTATTGAAGTATATAATGAAATAGTTAATCTTAAAAAAAGTGGGGCATTCATTCCTATAAAAGGATTAACACCAATATATGTAGATAGAAATACTGGTATAAAAATATTTGCAAAACGTATCGCAAAAGGTGGAGGCTTAGGTGACCCAGTTTTAGTATTCGTTTACTCTGATGGAACCACATCGGGAGATGTTGAAATTAAGATGTACGAGTTAATTGAAATAATGGGGGGTAATCGTGTCGGTGCAGATGAAGGCGATATAGCAGATGCTAAGAAAATGATGAAAAAGGTTATTGGTAGAATATCAAGTTACTGGGATTTGGGTATGGATATTAGAGTTGAAGACTTAATAAAAATACTAGTGGCTAATTTATCTACATTACAGGTTGATAGAGGAAATGTATTAGATGTTGATAAAGTATATGCAGCTATTTATAGGTACATTGAAAAAGTAAATGGCTATCCTGGTAAATGTTATATAAAAAGAAAATATGTATATGCACTTAAAAGTGAAGACATGGAAAATATAGCTATTGACTTAGGTGCTAAAGTAAGTGAGATTGTTGATATATTAAACAGAAACAATTTACTTCATCTACAAGCTTCATCTATTGGATATCAAAGCGAGGTTAAAGGGGTAGGAAGTTGTTATTGTGTAAGAATACTTTTAAAATATAAGTATGAAGACTATGTAGATTATAGTGGAAATCCAGATCTTGAAGTGTAGAGGTTGGAAAAGTTGGAAATGACATTGTAATTATAGAAAGGTATCATGAGGTTTATTAGAACTTCATGATACCTTTTATTTTAAACAAGAGAGGCAGAAATCAAACCTAAAAAAGGCTATGTAAATTAAATATAAACTTATATGAATAGAGAGCATAGCGTTA